>DTYU01000141.1 GCA_012961725.1 Desulfotomaculum sp. | reverse complement strand
GCGTCTTGCTCGGGAGCGTGAGAAGGGCGAGTACGTCTTCGCTGCGCGACGCAGGGCCATCCTGGGCATCGGCCTGCCTGCGGTGAGGGCGCACAGGCTGGCGCGGCTGGAAGAGGAAACCCGGCTGTGGCACGACGAGTTGGTGCGAAAAAGCCAGACCGTACCGGAGTTGGTGCCCATTCTCGTCATCAGGGTGACGGGTGATGAATGAGAAAGCAAGCGGTTGGCGCGACCGTATCCTGAGCGAGTTTGACGGGAACGCGGTACCGCTGACGCTCGTTGTCGACCCGGATGGGCTTGTCACCGAGGAAGGCGTTCTCGAGACCTTGCAGGCTCGTGGGTTTGAAGTGATTTCCTATGAGGACCCGGTGGCCTTCCGGTTTGCCTATGAGTCGAAACACCGCGAACGGCTTGACCGGGGTGACCTCACAGGACTGGTGGTGGTCAGACAAGCACCTGGGGCAAGTCTCTGCGATTTTCCCTACGACCTGCTGCAGCAAGGGAGAAGGCTGTCTTTCAGTCTTGCTGAACTCTTCCCAAACTTGAGCTATCCAGTAGTGTCTGCGCTTGACCGCAGTGAACTCGATATTCTGTATGCGGCGCAGCAGCGGTACAACCCGGAAACACTGGGGGACACCGCCACAAAGGACTTCATCCTGCGCCACGTCTTCGGAGTCGTTGCCGAACTGGTCAGGGAGCCGGAAGACCTGCTTTGTCTCCTTCTCCGGCGACACTACCAGGGCCGGCGGGTGCCGAAAACCCTTGACGAACGGTTCATCCAGGTGCTGCGGAGCGAAGGGCGGTTTAACGAGTGGCCGCTTGAAGAGATCATTCCCCGGCGGGAAGCCTTTTTTGCTTTTCTCCAGGAGAGGTGGCCGGTTTTCCTTGATCACCTGGTGCGGGGCATGGATGAACACCGCGAAGCTTCTGCGTTTTACGACCTCCAATATCCCGGTCCCCTTGAGCTCCCCTTTGATCACGGCGATGTCCGCGTGTACGTAGACAATCTTTTTACAGAAGGTCATCTTACCCCGGTGTCTCACCCTAAGGCCGGTATGCTTTCTTCGCAATGGGTGGCGGTCGGTTTGAAAACGGATCCCGCGGCGAGTTGGCGGCGACGGTTGCACGACCTTCTGGCGGTAGTAGAAAAGGCCCTTCCGGAGAGGGATGCGCGCTACCAGGAATGGTTAGCATTCGCCCGCAAGTGGGCCGAGTTGACGGTCTTGCGGTATGAAGGGGGTCCTGAAGGGGATCGCGCAGGCAGAGAGCGGTTTGAATCCCTTCGGTGCGCCATTGACGGTAGGTTCAGCACCTGGATGCTGAAGCGCTACGCGGGTTTACACAATCAACCGGCAACACCCCCGGTGATGTTGCACCACATTCCCCGTCACCTTGCCCGCGCGGTGCAGGAAAGGCGTGTGAAGGTGGCGTTGGTGGTGGTGGACGGTCTCGCCTTTGACCAGTGGCTGGTTGCGCGTTCCACCATTTGCGAGTGCTGGCCGGGCTTTCGCTTCCATGACGGTGCGGTTTTTGCCTGGGTGCCCACACTTACGTCCTTTTCGCGTCAGGCCCTGCTTGCGGGGAAACCTCCGCTCTTTTTCCCCGGCAGTCTCTACACCACAGATAGGGAGCATCTGTTGTGGACGCTTTTCTGGTCTGACCAGGGCGTTGAAAGAGGCGCGGTGGCGTACGCGAATGTAGTGGGAGATGAGGATTTGGGGGAAGTGGCGGAGGCTCTTGAATCTCCGAAGATTCGCGTAGGGGGCGTGGTGGTCAGGAAGGTTGATAAGATCATGCACGGGATGGAGTTGGGTGCTGCCGGGATGCACACCCTGGTGCGTCAATGGGCGAAAGAGGGCCACCTCGCCCGGCTGTTCGGTCTTCTACTGGAGCAGGGATTCGAGGTCTACCTAACCTCGGACCATGGAAACATCGAGGCACACGGATGCGGGGTTCCGGCCGAAGGTGCCGTTGCGGATCTCCGCGGCGCCCGTGCCAGAATCTATCCTGACCCGCTCCTGCGGAAAAGGAGAGATTCCCGGATGCTATTGAGTGGCTGCCCACAGGGCTCCCGGGGGACTGTTTGCCGCTGCTGGCGCCGGGCCGGCTGGCCTTTCTCCGGGAGGGGGAAAGAGTGGTCTGTCACGGGGGCATTTCGCTGGAAGAGGTAATAGTGCCGTTGGTACGAGTTGAGCGGATCACAGGGAGGAGCTTGTGATGCAGCAGGTGCAGGTGGGTTTCAGTCAGCGAGTTCGGCTCGAATGGTTAGAACGGACGGCTGCCCTGGTGCTGGCGGGGTGCGGCAGAGAGGAGGTCCAGGGCGCTTTACGGGAGTTCTTGAAGGACCGTCTCTCTGCTGGCGGCACTGCCAGGCGCGGGAACCGCGAAAAGGCGATCACGATTCTGCTGAAAATCTGGGTCTCGCCTCCGGACCACCTGGTAAGCTTTCGCGACGATGGCTTGCACTTGTTGCGGGGCGTGGCGCGGGAGCATCATTTGGCTATCCACTGGGGGATGACCATTGCCGTTTACCCGTTTGTGGCGCGCGTGGCCGAGAGCATTGGGCGGCTGGTACGTTTGCAGGATTCGGTTTCGCTCTCGCAGATTCAGCGGCGGCTGCGTGAGCAACTCGGGGAGAGGGAAACGGTGGCCCGGGCTGCCAGGCGGGTCGTGCGCTGTTTTGTCGACTGGGGGGTGTTGCGGGAAGCCTCCGGCAGGGGTATCTACCGTGCGGCACCCTGCCGCAGAATCAAAGACGAAAGGTTGGCCGCCTGGCTGATTGAGGCGACGCTCATAGCCAGCGGTGCCGATGCCGTTCCTTTCTGGCGGCTTATGTGTTCGCCGGCGGTGTTTCCTTTTTCCTTAGAAACGGCGGCTCCCGGTGTGGTTAACGCCAACGGCAGGCTTTCTCTTTACCGGCAGGGTTTGGATGAGGATATGGTGATGCTGAAAACTCCCACCAAAACCACCCGCTGATGCCGTCCGAAGGCAAGTTGGCTACAGCTATGTGAGTCGACTTACGGCTGTATCGCTGTGTTAAGTGAGGAGGTTTGTGCGATGTATTACGTCGGTGTTGACGGCTGTAAAAGGGAGTGTTGGGCGGCGGTTATTCTTGGTGTGGAAGATAGTGCGGAAGTACGGGTTTTCCGCGACATTTTTGCGCTATGGCAAGCGTGCCGGTCGGCATCACTCATCTTGGTAGATATACCGATTGGCCTGCGTGATTTTGGCAACCAAGAGCGGCTCTGCGATAAAGAGGCGCGCAAGAAACTTGGTCGTAAGCGGGGGAGGAGCGTTTTCCCGGCGCCCTGCCGAGCGGCGCTAAAAGCCGGCACCTACGAGGAAGCCAGCGAAATCAATCGACAACGTACCGGCAGAAAACTCCCCAAGCAGACCCGGGCCATTTTACCGAAGATTCGAGAGGTGGAGGAGTTAATAACGAGCGATCGTGAGGCAAGAGCCCGCATCCGGGAGAGTCATCCCGAGGTATGTTTCTGGGCACTGGCCGGTTCCCCCATGCAGTCCAAGAAGCGTATACTGGAGGGACATGAGGAGAGAATCAGAGTGCTTCAACGGTTCTATCCCGGCTGTGCCAGGATGGTGGAGGAATGGCGGCGGAATCTCCGGCGGAAGTCCGGAGTAAGCAAGACCGACTTACTCGATGCTTTTGTACTTGCCGTCTCAGCCAGCCGCGCGCGGTACGGGTTCAAAACGCTTCCCGCGGAGCCAGAGGTCGATTCGCGAGGGCTGCCAATGGAGATGGTTTATACCTTGTTGCCCGACCACATAGAACGGTAGGACAGATAAGTGCCCGGGCCCTGTTTAGCGGGGTGATGGAGGAGGCAGAGGCGGCGGATAGATCACAGATCCACGTGTTCTCTCGGGTCGCGCGCCACGGTGGCGATTATGCTGAGCGGCGAAAGGTTTGCAAACTCTTCCGGCGTGTAGGCCAGCGGTTCGATCGGTTCCATCACTTCGGCAATGGCTGCACCGAGACGCGCGTACCGTTGCTCGAGGCTCATCTTTGCAAAATCACGAGAGATCACAATTAGATCAATATCACTGCCTTCCCGCGCGATTTCTTTGGCATAGGAGCCGTAGAGGATGATCCGTTGTGGATTTATCCCTTGGACCCGCAAGGCTTTTTGGAACCGGTTGACTATTTCTTTAATCTCGGGTCTTGGTATAGACATTTGAGTACCTCCTCGGTCACCCGGATATAGTTCTTTACCATTTTGCGGTTGAATTCCTTCAAAGCAGTTTCTAAGTCTTCAGGGTAACGGGTAACGATGCTTGCCGTGTTAATGGTAGCCAGAAAAGCAGTATGTTTCTTTGAGAGCTTAGGTTGAGCCAGTTTGGTCAGATAGATCAAGTTATGCGTGCGCGGCGGTATCTCTCCAGTAACCGCGGTTACTAGGCCTTTTAGGGCCTTTTCTAAGGACAAATGGCACATGAATACGGCGTATATGTAACGCCGGCTTCGAAACATGGCTTTGGCGGTTTGGAAATCGTAGACCGATTGCGCAAACCATTTTCCAACGATATCTGACATCCGTCGGTCTTGCTCCTTCGTCTCTTTAGTTCTGATTATACCAGACTTTGTACCACCAAGACCGGAGATTTTCTGTCTGGGCTTACGGGGTGGTGTATGAGGGGTGTATAATATCTGTTGAACCGAGAACCATCTCCGTTTCCGCTTGAAATCTGTTTCGTATTCTACGAGACCGTTAATCTATCTTTTTCTTTCTGGGTACGGGTTTGCTTTAAACCAAGGCATTTCCTTTTTGGAGGTGCGATCCATGAGCGGCAAAGGCCCGGTTGTGCTGCTTACCGACTTCGGCTGGGACGTCTATGTCGGTGTGATGAAGGAGGTCATCCTCTCGGCGTGTCCTACTGCTCAAGTGATTGATCTGGCTCATCACATTACGCCCCAAAATGTGCGCGAGGCGGCCTGGTTTCTCATGGTCAGCTATCCTTGCTTTCCGCAGGGAAGCGTCTTTGTCGCCGTGGTTGATCCGGGTGTGGGGAGTGCACGCAAGGCACTGGCCGTGGAAGCCGGGGGCTACTATTTTGTCGGTCCCGACAACGGCCTGCTCTACCCGGCGGCCGCGAACGCGGGTGTTAAAAGGGTCGTAGAACTTGAAATCCCCGAGGGCGCGAGCCTGACTTTTCACGGCCGGGACGTCTTTGCGCCTGCCGCGGCACGCCTGGCTTGCGGCACGCCGTTTGCCGACTTGGGTAGACCCGGAAATCTTTCCGTGCGCCTTGATTTTTATCTCTCCGGCAGGGAAGGCGAGGTGGTCACCATAGACCGCTTTGGCAACGTGATCACGAACCTGCCGCCTTTGCCAGGTTGCAGCGGTTATGACGTGACTCTGCTCCGAAAGGAAGGGGTTTACTTTGAGTCGGCTCTCCCCTTTTTCGCCACTTATGCCGAGGCACCGGAAGGGGTGCTTTTCGTGATCACCGGTTCCTGCGGCACGCTCGAGCTTTCGGTTAAGGACGGTAGCGCGGCATCCCGCCTCAGGGCGAAGGTTGCCGATAGGGTTATTATTGCGTGAGAGCGTCTGCGGTCTGGGTGATTGAGGTGTTTTGTGAAAAGGGAGGTCGATCTGCATGTGTCAGGTCTCGGATTGGGAGAGGGTGATCGCGTTTCACGGGCACGTCTGTGTCGGGCTGGCGGTCGGGTACCGGGCGAG
>DTYU01000140.1 GCA_012961725.1 Desulfotomaculum sp. | reverse complement strand
GGCGTTTCGACCTTTCTTATGCCATCGACGGGATGGTGATCAAGGTGGACTCCATAAGCCAGCAGGAAAGGCTCGGAGCGACGCTGAAAAGCCCGCGCTGGGCGATAGCCTACAAGTTCCCGCCGGAAGAGGCGGTGACGAGGCTCGGGGAGATCGTGGTCAGCGTGGGGCGTACCGGGGTTCTGACACCAACGGCGGTCTTTGAGCCGGTGCACTTGGCCGGAACAACGGTGAGCCGGGCGACGCTGCACAACGAGGAGCTGATCCGTGAAAAAGATATCCGGGTCGGCGACTACATCGTTGTTCACAAGGCGGGTGACGTGATTCCGGAGGTGATCCGCTCACTCCCCCAGCGGCGCACGGGCCGGGAGCGGATCTTTGCGATGCCCGCGCACTGCCCTGTTTGCGGCGCTAAAACCGTCCGGGAGGCCGGGGAAGTCGCCCTGCGCTGCCCCAACATCTCCTGCCCGGCACGCCTCAAGGAGAGCGTACTCCACTTCGCCTCCCGGAACGCGATGGACATCCGCGGCTTAGGCCGTGTGCTTGTAGAGCAATTAGTGGAAAAAGGACTGATCAGGAGCGTGGCGGATGTATACTCTCTGAGGCAGGAGGATCTGGTAAGGTTGGCACGGATGGGGCCGAAATCGGCCGCCAACGTGCTCCGCGAGATAGAGTCGAGCAAGAAGCAGGACCTGAGTCGGCTCATTTTTGGGCTCGGCATCCGGCATATCGGTGAGCGTGCGGGAAAGGTGCTGGCGGGCCGCTTTGGAAAACTGGAGCGGCTGCTCACGGCCAAGGAGGAGGAACTGACTGCCATCCCGGAGATCGGGCCCAAAATGGCCGCCAGCATCCGGGCGTTTTTCGCCGAGCCGCAGAACCTTGCCGTAGTCCGGCAGTTGGCGGAGGCGGGGGTCAACACTGAAAGCCTCGAGGCCAGGGCCGCGTCCGGTCTGCTCTCGGGCAGGGTCTTTGTACTGACCGGGGCGCTCAAGGAGTATACCCGCGATCAGGCTGCCGCCCTCATTGAAAAATTCGGCGGGCGCGTAGCCTCAAGCGTCAGCCGGCGGACCGACTATGTGGTTGCCGGGGAAAACCCCGGTTCCAAGTACGACAAGGCCCGGGAACTCGGGGTGACCATACTTGACGAAGCGGGGTTTAAGCGGCTCTTCGAGACCGGAGGTTAAATTGGCATGGAAAGAGAGGGTATTTTATCAGTAGCGGAAATCTGATATAATTTGCTGACGGCTTTTTAAGGAGGATAGGGCGTGATTACGCGGAAAGACGTTGAACATGTTGCGCTGTTAGGGCGGTTGGAACTATCCGAAGAGGAGATAGAGGTTTACACCAAGCAGTTGGGCAGGATACTCGATTACGCCTCTGTTTTAAATGAGCTCGATACAGAGAACGTTCCGCCGATGGCGCATGTTTTGCCCCTGCAGAACGTTTTCAGGCAAGACGCGGTGGGGAGGCATCTCGACCCGGAGGCGGTCCTGTCGCATGCACCCGATCGGGAGGACAGGTTCTTCCGCGTCCCGCGACTGGTGTAGTAGAGGCGATGCGAATTCCGCCGGAGATCGGTTCGGAATAATTTAGTATGGTGTCCCCGAAATTTTTGGAAGGAGGATTTAGGGTGCCGGTAAAAAAGTATAAACCCACATCACCTGGTAGACGG
>DTYU01000139.1 GCA_012961725.1 Desulfotomaculum sp. | reverse complement strand
CGGGCACGTATGCGCCTTTGCACGCCGCCGGGGGACTAAGTGGGTACTTACGGCGGTGCCCCGGCTAACTGCAAGGCTTCAAAGGGTGAACGAAAAGATGTGCGGGGACTGCGTACCGGAGCTGAATCCCCCGGTAGGGGAAGCGGCATGGGAGGGAAGCGCTCTGGTTCTGCCGGATGACTCCCCGGAGCGCTGGGATAACCTTCCCACCGGAGAAACGCTGCACGCCTGCGCAACGGATGCAGGCGGCAGCGCTAAAACAGGAGTCCGGTCTCTCCGTCTTGCTTCGGTGTTTAACACCTTTCCCGTGGCGTTACTCGCAGGAGATGAGGCATGAGTTCGCCTGTTTGGGGGAAGTTCTTACAACCTATACAGATGGTTCTTCATCACGCTCTTAATAAGCATCAGCTCATCCCATAGGCCACGGGTGATCAAGAAACGCTCGCGGACGGTCTCCCGGGCCCTGCTGCCGATGACCCCGGCCAGCGTCGGGTGGAGCAGGAGGTGGGTGATCCGGTCGGCCATCTCCGGGATTCCTTTCTCGCCCGGGGTAATAAGGAAGCCGTTGTAACCGTCCGCAATCTGTGACGGGATGCCGCCAACGTTTCCGCCGATCACAGGCTTTCCTTTCCACATTCCCTCGGTCACCGCCAGCCCGAAACCCTCCTTGACTGACGGCTGGAGAATGATTGTAGAGGCCCACTGTACGGCGTTTACGTCTAAGTGATTGTAAGGCGGCAGGTTTATCAGATGTATATCCGGTATCCCCTTCACCTTTTCGGTGAGTTCCTCGAAGATCGCTACATTCTCCGGGTCATCGCTGGCGGTGCCCCCTATCAGCAGCAACTGGCAGGGCAAGTTCTTGCGCACTTCTTTGAAGGCTTCGATAGCATATACGTGTCCCTTAAAAGGGTCAAACCGGGAAACAAGCGTAATCAGCGGCTTTTTGGACGGGTCCTCTATGCCGAACTTCTTCAAGACCGCCTTGACCTCGCGGTCGGTCAGCCGCCGGTTCTTGTCCGAAAAAGGATCGATGTACGGAAGAACCACAAAAGGAGCAATGTGCCAGCGCGGCGTGCAAAGCCGCGAAGAAAAGACCGCCGCGTCGTAAAGCTCGATCAGCGGCCTGATAAAATCCATCATCAGGCAGAGAGCGGTGTCGAGCTGGACATGGCAACGCCAAATCCACTTCTGGCGCTCGCGCACTTCAGGCGGCAAATAGGTGATCATACCGGCCGGCTGAGGGTCGTGGATGAATATGACGTCGGCCTGGTGGTCTATCATCTTGTAGTTTGCCCTGTTGGTATCCCAGTACATCTTGGATCCCAAAATATCCAGCGCCCCCGGTTTGCCCTGGAGGAAGTTGTGCAATGTTTTGGTAAAGACAAAGAAATTGTAGTCGCCCTTTATTACATCCCATTTAACGTCGAGGCCGAGCGCCTGCTCTAAGGGGATGAGGGATTGCAGCATCTCCGCCACCCCGCCGCCGACCCGGGCCGAATTCACTTGCTGGACCTTAGTCCCGCGCAGTTCTTCACCAAGCTTGAGCAGCTCTTCGATCTTCTGCTCGCCTACGAACTGGGCGTACGCGGCAAGGCCTTCTTTGGCTGACGGCGCCTCCTCAATAAAATGACTTTTTACCTTGGCACCGGTTGTTTTTGAGACCGCCATTTTATGAAACACCTCTCAATCCTCTGAATTCTACCACGAAACGTACAGCCTCTACTCAACTTATCGACCGGTCTCTCCCCATATTTAGCATATGCGGCTAAATATTAGGCCGGTACCGTCTTGCCAATCTCCGGAGCGGGTAATAAAGCCTTAGGGCAATTGCATAATGAAAATTGCAAAGTGTAAAAGTAATTATTTTTCCTTGCATTTCCATTTCTCAACTTGCATTCTGCATTCTGCACTGAGCATTGTGCGCAAATAGTATAAAGGCTTCCCAAGCAAAACCTGGAAAGCCTTGCGTCCCTCAAATGGAGCGGAAGACGGGATTCGAACCCGCGACCCTCGCCTTGGCAAGGCGATGCTCTACCGCTGAGCCACTTCCGCATTTCCAATGATTCGACCGTAAAACCCTTCTCAGATCTTTGTCAATCCGGGTCCCGAGGTCTTTTTTCTATAAGGAATTTGCTGCGCGAATTCCTACCCCTTTCCAACCTCCAACCCCTAACCTCTAACCTCCAAAATGGTGCCGCGGGACGGAATCGAACCGCCGACACGAGGATTTTCAGT
>DTYU01000138.1 GCA_012961725.1 Desulfotomaculum sp. | reverse complement strand
TATAAACACCACCGGCGTCGGCATGATCCCGGACGGGGCGGATCTGGGGTACGCCCGGATTGAACCGGGGGATAAGATTCTCATAAACGGCGGTGTTGGCGAGCACGGGATGACGGTCCTCGCACTGCGGGAAGGCTTCGGGTTCGCCGGCCAGATTGCGAGTGACTGCGCGGCGCTGAACGGCATAATCGAGGAACTGCTGGGGCATACGCGCGGGATTAAGCTGATGCGCGACCTCACCCGCGGGGGACTGGCTACCGCAGCGAAGGGGATAGCGATGGCCGCAGGCTGCGACATATGGATCGAAGAGGCGGCTGTACCGGTACGACCCGAGGTGAGAGGCGCGGCCGAGCTCTTAGGCCTTGACCCGCTTTACTTAGCGAACGAGGGGAAATTCTTGGCGGTAGTTTCGCCGGGAGCGGCCGAAACGGCGCTTGAGGTTATGCGTTCCCACCCGCTCGGCAGGAGCGCAGCGGTTATCGGCGAGGCGGGCGCAGGGAGAGGGAACGTTTACCTGAAGACGGCCTTTGGGGGGACGAAATTCCTCGACCTGCTTGCGGGTGCGCCTTTGCCGCGCATCTGTTAGCGCCGGGGTATGATGCATTACGCAGGCCTTCTTCTCTTGCCGCTGGTAGGAGCGTTTATCGGTTGGGTCACCAATCTGCTCGCGGTGAAGCTCCTTTTCAGGCCCCACAGAGCCTATCGTTTTTGGCGGTTCACCCTTCAGGGCGTGCTGCCCAAGCGCCGGCATGAGCTGGCCCGCAGCGTCGGCCGGGTCATTGAAAGGGAACTCGTATCGTTCGACGACATTCTTCAACATATGAAGGAGCGGGACGTACCCGAGCGGATCGTTACACTTGTCCGGGAAGCAATACGCCAGGCGGTGCTTGAAAAGATACCCGGCTGGGTGCCGGCAGCGGTGAAGCGGCCGCTTGCGGAGGCTGCGGGCGACCTGGCGGGAGAGCGCCTTCCGTATTTGGTCGAGTGGCTGGTGGACTCGTTCGGAGAGGTCTTGAAGCAGGAGGTTAGCCTGCCCCGGCTGATCGAGGAGAAGCTGAACGCCTTTCCCCTCGAGGATCTCGAGCGGGTTGTGTTTGAGGTGGCCGCCCGTGAGATCCGCCACATCGAGATCATGGGAGCGGTGCTCGGGTTTATCATAGGGTGCGTGCAAGCGGTTTTGCTGTTGGTGTTAGGGTTGACGGAGCTATAGCTTTTTAGTATATTAGAGGCGGGTTGGCACATAAGAAATAGACCATATATTGTAAAGGCGAGGAAGGGGTTTACAGCCCTGCGACGGATATCACAGAGAGGGGATGCCGCGGCTGAGAGCATTCCTGGGCCATATCCGGGCAGCGGCCACCGTCCCCTGAGCCTCCCGGCACTCAGCAGGTAATCGGACAACGCAGCAAGACAGGTTCTTTAGCGGCCCTGAAACTTCCCAGGGTGAATGGTGAAGATGGCCCTGAGTGCTGGGGCGGTCGCGGCCGTTATCTGCAGCCTGAGTGGGAGAGGAAGGCTTCCCCTTTCTCTTCAAACAGGGTGGAACCGCGGGTGTAAAAGCCCGTCCCTGGCAGGGGACGGGTTTTTTGCGTCAGGGTCAGCGTAGGCTTGAACTATTTTCAAAGGAGGACTTCGCCGATGGCTCTGGTTGTTTTTCCTGACGGCAGCAGGCGCGACTTCCCGGACGGCGTAAGTGCGGCCGCGGTGCTGAAGGAGCTTGGCCAGCGCCTGCAAAAAGAGGCACTGGTTGCACGGGTTAACGGTAGGGTGGCAGATCTTGCAACCGTGCTGCCGCAGGAGGTCGAGATAGAGTTCTTGACCTTTGCTGATGAAGAGGGGCGGGATGTCTACCGGCACAGCTCGGCCCATATCTTGGCACAGGCGGTGAAGAGGCTTTACCCGCAAGCCAAGCTGGCGATCGGCCCGGCGATCAGTGACGGCTTCTACTACGATTTCGACGTGCCGGCGCCGTTTACACCTGAGGATTTAAACCGCATCGAGGCCGAGATGGCGCGGATAATCAAGGAAGACCTGCCGATCACCCGGTTTGAGTTGAGCCGGGAAGAGGCACGGGCGCTGTTCGAGGCGGCTGGTGAGGACTATAAGGTGGAGATCATTGACGAACTCCCGCCGGAATCGGTGATTTCGTGTTACCGTCAGGGCGAGTTTATTGACCTGTGCGCGGGGCCTCACGTACCGTCGACCGGCTGCATCAAAGCGGTCAAGCTCCTGAGCGTGGCCGGCGCTTACTGGCGCGGGGACGAACGCAACAAGATGCTCCAGCGGATTTACGGAACCTCCTTCCCGAAAAGGTCGCTGCTTGAGGAGCATCTGCACCGGCTGGAGGAGGCCAAGCGCCGTGACCACCGCCGGCTTGGCGCGGAACTCGACCTTTTCAGCGTTCGGGAGGAAGGACCGGGGTTACCGTTTTTTCACCCGAAAGGAGTGGTCTTGTACAACGAACTTGTCTCCTTCTGGCGGGAGGAGCACCGGCGGCGCGGGTACCAGGAGATCAAGACCCCCATCCTGCTGCGGCGGGAGTTGTGGGAGCGTTCCGGGCACTGGGATCACTACAAGGAGAACATGTATTTTGCCATGATCGATGAGCAGCCTTATGCGATAAAGCCGATGAACTGCCCCGGCTGTATTCTGCTGTACCAGCGGCGGCTCCACTCCTACCGGGAACTTCCCATCCGGATCGGCGAGATGGGCCTGGTTCACCGCCACGAGCTCTCGGGGGTGCTGCACGGGCTGATGCGGGTGCGGTCTTTTACCCAGGACGATGCACACATCTTCTGCCGGCGGGATCAGGTGAAGGCAGAGATCCTAGCGATCATCGAGATCGTGGAGTACTTCTACCGTACGGTATTCGGCTTTGATTACCACGTAGAGCTTTCCACCAAACCGGAGGAAGCCATGGGAGACGAGGCCATCTGGGAATTGGCCGAAGCAGCGCTGAGGGAGGCGCTTGATGAAACGGGAATGCCGTACAGGGTGAACGTGGGGGAAGGCGCCTTCTACGGGCCGAAGATAGATTTTCACCTCCGGGACTGCCTCGGGCGCACCTGGCAGTGCGGTACGATCCAGGCAGACTTCGTTATGCCTGAGAAGTTCGACCTCTTTTACATCGGTGAAGACGGTCAGCGCCACCGGCTGGTGATGCTCCACCGGGTCGTCTTCGGCAGTCTTGAGCGGTTTATCGCCATCCTGACCGAGCACTTTGCCGGCGCCTTCCCGGTCTGGCTTGCGCCGGTGCAAGCGCGGGTGTTGCCGATCACTGAACGCCACACGGCGTATGCGGCCGAAGTGACCTGCTTCCTTGAGGAGGCGGGTGTCCGGGCGGAGCTTGACGCCCGGAACGAGAAGGTGAGTTACAAGATCCGGGAGGCGCAGGTGCAGAAGGTGCCATACATGCTGGTGGTCGGCGACCGGGAGATCAGCGAGCATACCGTGAGCGTCCGCCACCGTGCAGAGGGCGACCTCGGGCCGATGCCCCCGGGTGTCATCCGGGACAGGATTGTAGCGGAAATCAAAGCCCGCCGGATTTAAAATTTCGGGGACACCATACTAAATTATTTTGCTTAGGGACCGACCTTGCCATCCGCTTTGGATTTTATTGACGCTGATTACCTCCCATGTTATAATACCGCCAAAGATTTCGGCTGCGAAGCAGAAGCCATCCGCTTCTCACCTTACGGCGCAAAGGGCTGCCAGTAAGGTCGGCTTTTACGGATTTTCTCGAAAATAAAAGGCGGGTGGATCGACCCGCCTTTAGTTGTGGATAATACTGGGAGGTGTATAGGTTATTACCAGGGATTTTCGGGTTAATGAAGAGATCCGGGCCCGCGAGGTAAGGCTGATCGACGTTGACGGAACGCAGATCGGGATTGTCCCGTTCCGGGAGGCCTTGCGGATCGCTGAGGAACGGGAACTGGATCTTGTCGAGGTGGCAACCCAGGCCAAGCCACCTGTATGCCGGATAATGGACTTCGGCAAGTACAAGTACGAGATGAGCAAGCGGGACAAGGAAGCCCGCAAAAAGCAACGGATCGTCAATATCAAAGAGGTCAAATTCCGGCCTAATATCGAAGATCACGACTTTCAGGTCAAGAGGCGCAATGCAATGCGCTTCTTGAAAGACGGCGATAAAGTAAAGGTCACCTTGATGTTCCGCGGGCGGGAGATCGTTCATCCGCAGATCGGGCAGAAGCTTTTGCAACGGCTGGCGGCAGAGCTTGATGCCTTTGCGCTGGTGGAACGGGCGCCGAAGCTTGAGGGCAGAAATATGATTATGATTTTGGCCCCCAGGCCGGATCAGGAAAGGAGGAGCAGCGTTGCCGAAGATCAAGACTCACCGAGGGGCAGCTAAGCGGTTCAAGCGGACGGCTACCGGGAAAATTGTCGGGTGGCGCCCTAACAAGAGTCATTTGTTGTCGGGAAAACCGAGTAAACGTACCCGCCGTCTACGGCATAAGACGGTTCTATCCCCAGGAGATGCGGCTCACGTAAGGCGACTTCTGCCGTACTAATTGTCACTTTGGGCGTTTCTGTAGAAACGGTTGTCCCCCCGGAAGCAAAAAAAATAGGCGGTGTTCGCCTCACATCCCGCCTCCCAAATGGCGGGAGTTGCTAATTTAGTATGGTGTCCCCGTAATTTTCGGGAGTTGCTAATTTAGTATGGTGTCCCCGTAATTTTCGTGGTGTCCCCGTAATTTTCGGTAATTTTCGAGGAGGTGACTGTCATGCCGCGGGTAAAATCAAGCGTAGTAAAGCGCAGGCGGCATAAGAAGATGTTGAGGTTAGCGCGGGGCTACTGGGGAGCAAAGTCCAAGCTTTACCGGGTAGCCAGACAACAGGTGATGAAGTCCCTGATGTATGCATACCGTGACAGGCGGGTCAGAAGGCGGGATTTCAGGCGTCTGTGGATTACCAGGATTAACGCCGCCGCAAGGCAGAACGGTTTGTCATACAGCCGCTTGATCAGCGGGCTTAAACAGGCAGGGGTTGAAATTGACCGGAAAGTGCTTGCGGATATTGCGGTGAACGACCAGCGGGCTTTTGGGCGGCTGGTGGAAATGGCCAAGGCCAAACTAAGCTCGTAAAACAAAGGATGCAGACACTGTTCAAGTTGAGCATGGTTTGATGATAACCATGCTCAACAATTAAGAGGCAATGAACGAAGCGCACTATCTGAGAGGCGGCGGGTTTGAAAAGAAGCAGCGGCGGCGCTTTCGGCTTACTCCCCCTGAAGTGCTGGTGCTCGGGTTTGCGGCGCTTATTTTTATCGGCACGCTTGTGCTAAATACCGGTTGGGCTGCAAAAAGCGGGGTGCCCCCCGGTTTTATCACGGCGCTTTTTACAGCAACTTCAGCGGTGTGTGTAACAGGCCTGGTAGTGGTTGATACGGGAAGTTACTGGTCGTCTTTTGGCCAGGCGGTCATCCTTGTTTTGCTCCAAGTCGGCGGTCTGGGCATTATGACCAGTGCTACCATCTTTTCTATCCTTTTGGGCCGCCAGATAGGGCTCAAAGAACGGCTGCTTATTCGTGAATCGTTGGGCCAGGTAAACATGGCCGGTGTTGTCAGGCTGGTCCGGCAGGTACTCCTTTTCACGCTGGCGGTGGAAGCCTTTTTCGCTGTTGTCCTGGTCCTTCGTTTTGCCAAGGATTATGTCTGGCCGGTGAACCTGTGGTACGGGATTTTTCACGCGGTGTCCGCCTTCAATAATGCCGGATTCGATCTCTTCGGGGGTCTCAGGAGCATATCTGGATATGTTTCAGATCCCCTGGTGAACTTCGGCATCGCCCTGCCCGTAATTATCGGCGGTTTAGGCTTTGTAGTGATATCAGAACTCGTGGTGCGGCGGAATTGGCGGCACCTGTCGCTTCATGCCAAGCTGACACTGGTCACTACCGCGGCCTTGCTCTTCGCCGGATTCATCGTTTTCTTGGCGCTTGAATATAGAAACATATTGCACGGGTTCTCGTGGCCGGTGAAGCTTATGACATCGTTTTTTCAGGCGGTAACGCCCAGGACTGCCGGCTTCAGCAGCGTCGATATCCAGGCGCTTAATCCGGCAACCCAGCTTTTCCTTTGCATCCTGATGTTTGTCGGGGCTTCGCCCGGCTCGACGGGGGGCGGGATAAAGACCACGACCTTTGTTCTGCTTGTGTTGACGGTATGGTCCTTGGCCGCGGGGCGTGAAGGAATTGAAGTCTTCGGGAGGCGGATACCACTTGCCCAGGTTCTAAAGGCGATGGGTATCTTCTCCTTAGGCGTTGGGTGGTTAGGTGCCGTCTTGGTGGTTCTCCTCATCACAGAGAGCCACGGGTTTCTCCCGCTCTTGTTCGAGGGTGTCTCGGCCTTCGGGACGGTGGGGCTCTCAACGGGGATCACGCCGGAGCTTACTCCGGCGGGGCTGATGGTGATTATCGCAACGATGTTCGTCGGCAGGCTCGGTCCGCTGACGGTGGCCTTTGCAATAGCCCAGCGTCAGCGGCGGCCGGTGGCTTTCCGGCACCCGGAGGAGCAGATTATCGTAGGGTAAGGAGAAGGAAAAAATGAAGCAGTTTGCAGTGATCGGCTTAGGAAGGTTCGGAACCAGTATAGCGGAGACCTTGGCGCGAATGGGCCACGATGTTTTGGCGGTAGATATCGACGCGGAAAGGGTCAATGCGGTGATGGATGTGGTAACGCACGCCGTGCAGGTTGACGCGCTGGATGAACACACTCTGAAATCCTTGGGTATCCGTAACTTTGACGTGGTAATTGTTGCTATCGGTGAGGATTTGCAGGCCAACATTTTAGTCACTGTGATGCTCAAGGAAATGGGCGTAAAAACGGTTGTGGCGAAAGCGCGCACCGAGCTTCATGGGAGGGTATTGGCGAAGGTCGGTGCTGACAAGGTGGTCTTTCCGGAAAGGGATATGGGCGTGAGGGTGGCGCGGGCGCTGGTGGCGGCTAATATCGTAGACCAGATTGAACTTTCACCCGACTACAGCATCATGGAGCTGATCGCTCCGCCAGACTTTATCGGTAAGTCGATCGGCGAGTCGGGTATCCGGATGAAGTACGGGGTTACTGTGTTGGCCATCCGCCGCGGGCCGGACGTCATTATTTCTCCCGGAGCGCGCCACACAATCGAAGAAGGGGACATCTTAGTCGTGGTGGGCCGGAACGACCGGCTGAACCGGCTCGAACGATGATTCTTTTGGGAAAACACAACCCGCGGGTTAAAGGGCTCCTGCGCCTGGCGCACAGGCGCGGGCGGGAGAAGGAGGAGAGGTTCCTCATCGAAGGTCCGCGGTTGGTCTTAGAGGCGCTGTCCGCCGACTGGCCCTTGGAGGCGGTTTACTGCAGCGCGCGGTTTACCAAGAGCAGGAAACTGGCGGGACTGCTCAACAGGCTGCATGAGCGCCGGGTTGCCGTTTTCGAGGTGCCACCCGGTGTTTTTGACCGCATCGCCTGCACCGAAGAGCCGCAAGGCGTCCTGGCCGTTGGCCGGATTCGCAAGGTCCAGTTGGCCGATTTGCTCCGGGATCCTAAACCGCTGATCGTGGTTGTTGACGGGCTGCAAGACCCCGGTAATCTCGGCACGATGCTCCGCACCGCGGGCGCGGCCGGAGCTTCAGGTGCGGTGCTTTTGCCCGGGACTGTTTCGCTTTATAACCCGAAGGTTGTTCGCGCTACGGCCGGCGCGCTTTTTCGCCTGCCGGTTGTTGAGGGAGTTTCCGTTACCGAAGCCCTCGCATTTATCAAAAACGCGGGTTTAAAGCTGGTGGCGGCTGAAGCGCAGGGTGATCTCCCTTTTTATGCCGCCGATTTCCTCGGTCCGACGGCGATCGCGGTGGGCGGTGAAGGAGCGGGTCTGAAGACCGAGGTTAAGAAGGCGGCTCACCAGCGGGTCTTCATCCCGATGCCCGGCGGTACTGAATCGCTGAACGCGGCGGTTGCCGCCTCGCTTTTGATATACGAGGCGCTGCGGCAGCGGCAAGGCCTGTAGCCTGTTAGAATGCGTTTATTATCGGCTGTTGATAGCGCCGGGAGGATTAATTGGTATATTTTGGCTGAGACCGCCCTATATTTATTAGCGAATGCGAGGCTCCGGGGCTTCAGAACAAATGGAATCGAGTTAGTGTAAAGTTACTGTAGGAATATTGCAGGAGCTAAGGGAGGGAGTAAAGAAGAGAGACCTCACCGTCCATGCAACGGACGAGC
>DTYU01000137.1 GCA_012961725.1 Desulfotomaculum sp. | reverse complement strand
GGCTGGCGGGGGGTGATCGCCCGCGACTTCACTTTTGCGAATTTGGAACGGGTTATCAGGGCGGTGGCGGCATACCTCCGGAGCACGGGTTTGGCTGATAGAGGAGTTGTGGTCGCCTATGATAACCGGTTCATGGCCGAGCGGTTTGCGGCGGCGGCGGCGGAAGAACTCAGGCGGTGGGGGATTAAAGTCTACTTGCCGGAGCGAGCCGTTCCTACGCCGGTAGCGGCGTTTGCGATCAAACATCTCAGTATGGGGGGCGCCGTTGTCCTGACGGCAAGTCATAACCCGCCCGAATACTGCGGGATCAAGTTTATTCCCGAGTATGCCGGCCCTGCCCTGCCGGATATTACTGAAAGAATCGAGAGGCTGCTCGCCGAAAGCCCCGCACCTCCTGCCGGGCTGACCGCGTCGGTAGCAGAGCTTACTCTGATGGAGGATTACTTTGCCCACCTTTTCGGTCTGGTTGACGGGAAGGCGATTCGCCGCGCTGGGTTAAGGATAGTGGTCGATCCGATGTACGGTGCGGGTATTGGTTATTTAGACGGGGTTTTAGAGCGTATGGGAGTAGACGTATCAACCATTCATAGCCGGCGGGACCCCCTTTTCGGGGGCGGGTTGCCCGACCCTTCCGAGGCGCGCCTCGGGGAACTGCGGGATGTTGTGCTGAATACCGGTGCCCACCTCGGTTTGGCGTTGGACGGGGATGCCGACCGCTTGGGCATCATTGATGCTGACGGCGGGTACGTTTCGCCGAATCAGATGCTTGCACTGACCTGTTATCACCTATTGGAGGCGCGCGGTTGGCGGGGTCCCGTTGCCCGGACCGTGGCCACTACACATGCTGTGGATCGTATTGCGGCGGGCTACGGGGTAGAGGTATGCGAAACCCCGGTGGGCTTCAAATACATAGGACGATGTCTGAGGGATTTCGGCTGCATCTGCGGCGGGGAAGAGAGCGGCGGCCTTTCCATCCGGGGCCATGTTCCGGAGAAAGACGGGATCCTCGCGGGCATTCTTGCCGCGGAGATAGTGGCGGTACACGGGAAACCGCTCACCGCCGTATTGGACGAAATATCGGCACGGTTCGGTTACGTTGCCGGCATCAGGAAGGATTACCGCACAGCCCCCGAAGAAAAAGAGCGTATCACAAGTATTTTAGACCGGTTCAGGCCCTCGGGGATTGCGGGGGAGGCGGTGAAGAACCGCAATGAGACCGACGGGGTGAAATTAGAACTCGCAAGCGGCGCCTGGGTTCTGGTCAGGGCTTCCGGCACCGAGCCGGTCTTTAGAGTCTATTCGGAGGCCGCGACGCACGAGGGGGCAATGGCCCTGCAGGAGGCTATTCGCCGGGAGCTTCGGCTTGATTCATGATTCTCGGGTTTGTAACCGTTTTGCCTTCCTTGGCATACGGGTAAATGGGAGGTGGTAGAGTTGTTGAAGGTTTCGGAGCTGACCAGGCGGGACTTTGTTAACGTGGTTGACGGGCGGCGCCTCGGACCGGTAAAGGATATGCATATCGACGAAAAGGGAATGGTTACCGCAGTCGTCCTCCAGCCCGGAAAGAAGCACTTAGGGCTTTTTCGCTTTGGCCGGGATCTGGTGGTTCCCTGGAGCCGGATCAAGAGGATCGGGGTGGATACGGTACTGGTCGAGGTTGCGTCCTGGGAAAGGGCTGACTAAGAAGTACGGTGTTGACAGGGTTGGCGCGCCTTGTTAAAATTATTCGGACAAATCCAGAGATTCCTGCTCAGACCTCTTAGAATGATTTTACAAAGTGACGGGAGAGAGGATTATGCCTAAACGGTTTGTGACCTCTGAGTCCGTGACTGAAGGACATCCGGACAAGATGGCCGACCAGGTCTCCGACGCCATCCTTGATGCAATGCTTGCAAAAGACCCTGAAGCACGTGTGGCTTGCGAAACCCTTGTCACCACCGGACTTGCTTTTGTAGCGGGGGAGATTACGACTAAGTGTTACGTGGACATCCCCACGGTGGTCCGCGAGACGATCAGTGAGATAGGGTATACACGGGCAAAGTTCGGCTTTGACAGCGAAACCTGCGCTGTGGTTACAAGCATTCAGGAGCAGTCCCCGGATATCGCTATCGGGGTTGATCGAGCGCTGGAAGCTAGAAGCGGCGTTGAGAGCGATGTGTACAGCCTGGTCGGCGCAGGAGATCAGGGCCTCATGTTCGGTTACGCCTGTAACGAGACGCCGGAGCTTATGCCGCTCTCGGTAATGCTGGCGCACAAACTTGCCAGGAGGCTGGCGGCGGTTCGCAAGGACGGCGAACTGCCTTATTTGAGGCCGGACGGCAAGACACAGGTTATCGTGGAGTACGACGATGATGCACCGGTCAGGGTGCATACGGTTTTGGTTTCAGCCCAACATCACCCGGACATCGATCTGCCGACGGTGCGGGAAGACATCCTCACAAAGGTCATCCGCTCCGTCATCCCCAGGAATCTGTTGGACGGGGACACTCGCTTTCTGGTCAATCCCACCGGCCGGTTTGTGGTCGGCGGGCCGCAGGCGGATACCGGCCTCACAGGGCGGAAGATAATCGCTGACACTTACGGAGGCGTAGCCCGCCACGGGGGCGGGTGTTTCTCGGGCAAGGACCCCACTAAAGTAGATCGCTCGGCCTGCTATGCCCTTCGTTATGTCGCCAAAAACATTGTCGCGGCAGGGCTGGCCGACCGGTGCGAGGTTCAGGTCTCTTATGCCATCGGTGTCGCGAGACCGCTTTCCGTCAGCGTTGAAACCTTTGGTACCGGAAAGGTTCCCGAAGAAAGGTTGATAGAGCTGATAAAGAAGCACTTCGACCTTCGTCCGGCAGCCATTATTGTCAACTTTGATTTGCGCCGGCCGATATATAAGCAGACCGCAGCCTACGGGCATTTTGGCAGGACGGATCTTGATGTGCCGTGGGAGCGGACCGATAAGGCCGAGGCGCTAAGGGGGGACGCATAGAAACAGAGATTGTAAAGCCCGGCGGGCACCAAAAAATAAAAAGAGTGGATTAAGAATATAGAAACGAAGGTCGAATCCGGCAGGATCCACACAAACGGGTTCCTGCCAGACTCCGACCGCTGACTTCATGCCTCTTGCCGCTGAAAAACCCGGGTTGTTGCCGGCTTTTTTATTTATCAGCAGGGACGGCAAAACGTTTGTCGAATAATATCGCGGAGGGAGACGGATGCGCCCGAAGGGCATTTTGCGCGTCCTTTTCACATGGTTCGTTATAGTCCTCGGCCTGTTTATTCTGTCCGGCACAGCAGGTGAGCTTGATCTCGATGCAACCCAGGAAATCGTTATAATGGCCCTGCTGTGGCTGGCGGCCGAAGGCTTGACTGTCTCCTTGCCTCAGGGCCAGTTATCTGCAGGGTGGGCGGTGGCGCTCACCCTTTTTCTTATCCATGGCCTGCCTGCAGTCGTCTGGACAGGCGGTATCGTGACATTGGTAAGCCAGCGGCTTTTCGGCCGGGGAGGGCCGTGGCGGGCCACACTTTTCAATGCCGGCCAGTGTGTTACGGCCTTCTGGCTGGCCAATATGGTTTATCTCTATGCCGGCGGCGCAACGGTACATCAAGCGTCCTTTACCAATTCTCTGCCGGTGTTTGCGTTTACCGCCGCCTATTTTGCAGTCAACCATACACTGGTCTACCTGTACCTGCTCCCCTGGCGGCGCTACCACCCGTTGATTTTGTGGCGGGAAGCGTTGAAATGGGATGCGCTCACCTACCTTTTCACTTTACCGCTCGCTTACATCATGATTTTGCTCTGGAAGTCAATGGCCTTTTGGGCTGCGGTGCTGCTTTTCATACCGGTGCTTATCCTCCAGTTTGTACTGCGGCTCTACGTTACGCTGGTGCTTACCAACCGGGAACTGTACGCCCTTTACCACGTAGCGCGCCGGCTCGGTGAAAGCGTATCACTCGAAAAAACACTTGATTTTATCTTAGGGACCGTGAGGCGGGTTATCTCTTACCGGACAGGGGTGATCTATATCTGGTCCGATCAGCGCCGCGTTTTCGTGCCAGCGGCGGTAAGCGGCCCTTTTACCCGGCAAGTTAAGGAAGGCGTGGCTGGCTCAGAAGGATTTATCGGAATGGTTGCTGAGAACCGGCAACCGGAAATCGTGTACGATACCCGGGAGGATGCGCGTTTCAGAAATGAGGCGGG
>DTYU01000136.1 GCA_012961725.1 Desulfotomaculum sp. | reverse complement strand
GGCCGAGCGGCGGCGGCGGTGGCGGCGGCGGGACGACCACCCAGCCGCTGGAGCCGGCGACGCCGGGCACCATCGGGGAGGATGAGGTGGAGATCACCGAGGCGGACGGGGAAACCGACGTCACCGTCCCGGAGAGCGCGGTGCAGGCGCAACTGAACGCCGGGGAGACCGACATCACTCTCGATCTGAGTGGCGTGGAAAACCCGGTAAATGTAACCCTGCCGGAGGCGGCTGTTGAGGCGCTGACCGACGGGGGAGCCGCCTTGACCATTGACACCCCGTGGGCCGACTTGGCTATCCCGGCCGGGAGCCTGCCTGCCGGCGAGGATGTCGCGGTAAGCATCGCGCCCGTGACCAGCCCGCCCGCCCTGCCGCCCAACATCCAGATGGTCGGGCAGGCGGTCAACATCGAGGTCCGGGCCGGTGAAGCCGGCGCAACGTTGAACAAGCGCGTCACCCTCATCCTGGCCTACGACGCCTCCATCGCGGGCGATGAGGCCGGGCTCTTCGTCTACCGCATCAACGAGGACGGCAGCCTCACCTGCTTAGGCGGCGCGGTCGAGGACGGCCAGGTATCGGTGGATCTGAGCCGCTTGAGCAAGTACGCGGTACTGGAGTATAACAGCGGGTTTGCGGACATAACGGACCACTGGGCGAAGCGCGACGTACTCTTTATGGCGGCGCGCGGGATCGTTAGGGGCGTCTCAGCCGTCAAGTTTGAGCCCGACCGGGCGGTCACCAGGGCCGAGTTCGCGGCGCTTATGCTGCGCACCTTAGGTATCGGCGAGTATCGTCCCGCCGAGTCCACCTTTGCCGACGTGCCGGCTGATAAGTGGTACTACGGCGCAGTGGAGTCGGCCTACCAGGTAGGGCTGGTCAAGGGTGTCGGCAACGGCAGATTCGAGCCCGACCGGCAGATCACCCGCACGGAGGTTGCGGTGCTGGTGGCGCGCGCTCTGAAGAGAGCGGGAGCAGCACCGGAGATGGCTGCGGGCGAAGCGGCGCAACTGTTGGGGGCGTTCAGCGATAAGGCGGATATTCCCGTGTGGGCCTCTGCGGACGCCGCCTTAGCGGTGAAGGCCGGTGTGGTCAAAGGGATGCCCGGTGGAAGGTTCGCTCCTGCCGACGAAGCCTCGCGGGCCGAGGCAACGGTGATGCTCAAGCGGCTGCTTCCAAATCTCGACGTGATTTGATCGCCCCGGAGCGGGTCAAACCGCTTCTCAGAGTGAAGCCCCGGTCGCTGCGCCGGGGCTTCGTTTTTTCCGAAAACTTCCGGTGTTTTATTTAGGAATTATGGGGACACCATATCGAATTACAAGCCCCAGGAGCCGGTACCGTATTGGGGGAATATGGGAATTGGCGAGAATATCTTCCCAGGGTATAGTGATTCAAGAGAGCCTTAACTAAGGAAGAGCATTGACGTTAGAGCGTTCGGCGTTCAAGGTGCGAAGTTCAGGCTTTGCATAAAAGTGGTCAATCTGTTGTTCCGTTTGTGAAGCCCTGGTATACTGGAAGCAAGGGATGCAAAGCCAAATGCGGGCGGTGAAAGCGGTAGCGGAGCAGCGGAAGTTGTAATTGTAAAGATTGATTAGGGGTGAAGGGGTGCACCATTATATCGATCGCAGTTTGAAAGCTTTGGCGCGGCGTTACCCAGTCGATTTCATCCGGGTGGTGCTGGGGTCATATCCTGCGGTTACCTGCCGTACGGTTCATAACCCGGAGATTAACCTGCCGGAGCGCCGGTTAGACTTTGTGTACGAGGTGGAAGACAGTGAAAGCATAATCCTTTTGCATTTAGAGTTCCAAATGCGTCACGAGCCGGACCTGCCTCGCCGCATATTTGAATATAACGCGCTGCTCACGGCGGTATACGGCGTACCGGCGGTTTCGGCGGTGCTTTACTTGGAGCGCAGGGAGTACAAGACACTGCCAGCAAAATACACGGTGGCGCTTGCGGAGAAGAGATTGCACACCTTCACCTATCCGGTGATCCGGCTTTGGGACTATGAGGAGGCGATTCTGAAGGGGGAATTGCGGGGTCTGGCGCCGCTGTTGCCCTTGCTGGCTGCGGAGAAGGATGAGACGGTGTTGGCTGATATGAGGGAGCTGATTCTCACGGCG
This sequence comes from Desulfotomaculum sp., assembly GCA_012961725.1. Lineage (GTDB taxonomy): Bacteria > Bacillota > Desulfotomaculia > Desulfotomaculales > Ammonificaceae > DTYU01. The sequence continues at coordinate 2,080 of DTYU01000136.1, read as the reverse complement.
CCGGATGACAGGTGGCGGCCGGAGGCGTTGTCGGTGGCGGTGACGGTGGCGGAACGTTATTTTGACCGGGATTTTCTATTACGCTTTTTCAAGGAGGAGATTGCCATGCTGCGTGAAGCGAGCATTGTTCAAGACTGGATCAGGGAAGGCATGGAGAAGGGCATGGAGAAGGGCATGGAGAAGGGCATGGAGAAGGGGAGGCGGGACAGCTTGCGGGAAGCAATTCTTGATGTCCTGAGCGAACGCTTCGGCGTGGTAGGGCCGGAGGTGGCCAGGAAACTGGAGGCAGTGGAGGAAGTGGCGGTGTTAATGTCTCTGCACAGGCGCAGCCTTAAGGTTTCCAGCCTGGCGGAGTTCGGTGCCCTGCTTGACGAGGTAAAGGTTCAAGGTTAGGGCTTAAGATAACGGAACTTTGGGGTCCGTTCCAACGGGGTCGGTTCACAGTTCAAGGTTCGCGCTTAAGGGATGAGGCTTTGAGGGGTCTGTTCGATGTCGGGCAGCTAAAAGACGGCCAGATGGAGTTATCTGGATACTGTATAGGTGATGATCCGTGATCAGAACACAGGTGCTTTTAACGGAGGAGTAGTACAGATTCTTAACCGCGAACGCGTGGAGTAAGCCTCTTTAGCGGTGTCTTGTTGAGTATTGTTTCCTGGCGGTTCAATCGGCTATAATGGACGTAAACGAATTTGCTTCGGCCGGGGGCGGGCCGCGGCGGACGCGGGGGAGAGAACGTGTTTGTGCCGGACTGCATGACCGCTGACCCGGTAACCATTTCCAAGGATACGCCGATTTTTCAGGCACTCGAGATCATTAAACAGCGGAAGATACGCCACCTTCCCGTCACGCGGGAGGGCAGGCTCGTTGGCCTGGTCACGGGCGCGGGCTGCTGAAGGTCTCTCCTTCGCCGGCGACGACGCTGAGCGTTTATGAACTCAACTACATCTTAGCCAAGGTCACGGTTACGGAGGCGATGATAAAGGAACCCATAACGGTGCGGCCGGGGCTTCCCATTGAGGAGGCGGCGCTCATCATGCGGGACCACAAGGTCGGCTGTCTGCCGGTGACCGAAGGTGACAGGCTGGTCGGTATCCTCACACAGACGGATATGGTGGAGGCGTTGGTCCGCCTTTTCGGGCTGCGCAAAGCCGGTTCGCGGATCGTAGTGGAGATAACGGACAGAGTCGGGGTGCTGCACGAAATAACAAGCGTCTTCAAAGAGAAAGGGATAAGCATCCGAAGCTTAGCCACTTTCGAGCGTGCGCCCGGATTGTACCACCTTACGTTCCGGCTTAGTGTCGCGGATGCGCGTGATCTGGGTGGGCGATTTAGAGAAGATGGGCACGAAGGTTGTGTCTGTCAGTTAGGGGGTGAAGCATGGGCAAGCACATCAGGACGATAATACCGGGGAAGAGGATGCCCAAGGGGGGCTGCGGCGAGTGCCAGGCCTCCTGCCAGTCGGCCTGCAAGACCTCTTGCACGGTGGGAAACCAGGCCTGCAAGCAAAAGTCATAGCGATCACTTTGGGCTTAGCCTTTGTGGAGGGCGGTGTTATGTGTACACGCCCCTTTTTTATAACTAGAATGAGCATAAGTCAAAGAAACTGTGACTAAGATCAGGGTGTGTTCCATGGTCCATTGTTTTGAAGTCCTTGGGCAAAAATTAGTCTTCGACCCGGTAAGCGGCGGGCTGCACGCCGTTGACGGTGCGGCCTGGGATGTCATCGCTGCGCTTTCGAAGGGGGAACCGGCTCCGCCCAAATACCCGCCGGCGCTGGTTGATGGGGTGCTGCAGGAGGTGGAAGAGCTCAAGGCCGCAGGCTCCCTTTTTGCCCCGGATCGGGGCCGGGAGCTTTATACCCCGCCGGGGTTTTCACCGAAATCCTTGTGTTTAGTGGTCGCCCAAGAGTGCAATATGCGCTGCGGCTATTGCTTCGCCGGGGAGGGAGATTACGGCGGCGCGGGTTTGATGACCAAAGAGACCGCGTGTAAAGCGATAGATTTCCTTTTGACCCATTCCGGTCCCACGCGCGCGGTAGAAGTGGATTTTTTCGGCGGCGAGCCGCTCTTGAACTTTCCCG
>DTYU01000135.1 GCA_012961725.1 Desulfotomaculum sp. | reverse complement strand
GCGGCGCGCGGTACACCTATGAGATCACCAAACTCATCATTCTGTTTATCGGGAAGATGTTTGTCCGTGAGGCGCCTGCTGATGTGGGCGGGCCGGTGCGGATAGCGGTAGAGATCGGACGTGCTGCTGAATTCGGGCTGTTCCCGCTGATTCACCTCACGGCGTTTTTGAGCATCAACTTAGGGTTGTTCAACCTCTTTCCGATACCCGCCTTAGACGGCGGGCGGATAGGTTTTCTGCTGTGGGAGGGCGTTACCCGGCGTCCTGTCGACCCTGAGAAGGAGAATCTTGTTCACTTCATCGGTTTTGCCGTACTGATATTTCTGGTACTGGTAATCACCTACCATGATATCATCCGGCTCGCCTTTGGCACGGAGTAAGGGGATGGACCGTTGTTTATACGGCGAAATTCGCGCCAGGTAAAGGTCGGCGGGATCAAGGTGGGCGGCGGGGCACCGGTGGCGGTGCAGTCGATGACCAAGACCGATACCCGCGACGCAGGGAGGACCCTTGCGCAGATAAAAGAGCTTGCCGCTTACGGCGGTGAATTGGTCCGGGTGGCGGTCCCGGACGCCGAAGCGGCCGCGGCGCTGAGACAGATAAAAGCGGAATCGCCGATCCCGGTCATTGCGGATATTCACTTTGACCACCGCCTTGCGCTCGAGGCGCTGGCGGCCGGGGTCGACGGGTTGCGCCTGAATCCCGGTAATATCGGCGGGCGCGATAAGGTACGGCTGGTGGTCCGGGCGGCGAAGGACCGCGGGGTGCCGATCCGCATCGGGGTGAACGCAGGTTCCCTAGAGCGCCGTTTGCTGAAGAAGTACGGCGGGGTCACTGCCGAGGCGATGGTCGAGAGCGCGCTTGACCACGTTCGCCTTTTGGAAGATTTGGATTTTACCGCGATCAAGCTTTCGGTCAAAGCGGCGGATGTCCCGCTGATGATCGACGCTTACCGGCGGCTTGCCCGGCTGGTTGACTACCCTTTCCACGTCGGGGTGACCGAGGCAGGGACCCTCCGGGGCGGTTTGGTAAAAAACGCGGTAGGCATCGGGATTCTGCTTGCGGAGGGGATCGGCGACACGATCAGGGTTTCGCTGTCGGCGGATCCTCGTCACGAGGTATGGGCGGCCTGGGAGATACTGAAGGCCTTGGGGCTGCGGCGGCGCGGGGTCGAGTTTATCTCCTGCCCGACCTGCGGCAGGTGCGAGATCGACCTGATCAAGATCGCTACTGCGGTGGAGGAGCGGCTGCAGGGGGTTACGGAGCCGCTCAAGGTGGCGGTTATGGGCTGTGTGGTGAACGGTCCCGGTGAGGCGCGTGAAGCCGACATCGGGATCGCCGGCGGCAAAGGCGTAGGGTTGCTTTTTCGCAAAGGAGAGCCGTTGCGAACGGTGCCGGAGGCAGCCATGGTTGAAGAGCTGATTGAGGAAATAAAACGGATGGGCATCACAGGGGTAAAATAGCTACCAGGCGCAAAGAACTCACACAAAGAAAACTCCAAGCCTCAGTGGACAAAAACTGATTCCCATCATTTTTTGCGGCTTACGGGATTCGGAGATCGGCGGCCGGAGGTCAGAGGTCGGAGTACTTGAAGGAATTCGCTTTTGAATTCCTAAGACAATCAGTTCGGAACGATAGTTCATAAAACTATGAGTCTTTGAGAGTTATGACCCAAATATCTATTTTTCGATTCATGGCGTTCTTGGCGTCTTGGCGGTAGATTTAATTTTAGAGGGAGGCTTTGGGCGTTGCGCGTTTCCCAGCTCTTGATTCCGACGCTGCGGGAGGTTCCTGCTGAAGCGGAGGTGATAAGCCACCAGTTGCTGCTGCGGGCAGGGTTCGTGCGCAAGGTGGCCGCTGGGGTTTATACCTTTCTTCCGCTGGCGCAGCGGGTGCTGTCGAAGATAAAGGGGATCATCCGGGAGGAAATGAACAGGATAGGCGGCCAGGAGATCGTGATGCCGATAGTTCAACCCGCGGAACTTTGGTACCGCTCGGGACGCTGGGAGGTTTACGGGCCTGAACTGTTCCGTTTGCGGGACAGGCATAACCGGGAGTTCTGCTTGAGCCCGACCCATGAAGAGATGGTGACCGCGCTGGTCGCCGGCGAGGTCCGCTCCTACAAGCAGCTTCCTCTCTTGCTTTACCAGATCCAAAACAAGTACCGGGACGAACGCAGACCGCGCTTCGGGCTCTTACGCGGGCGGGAGTTTATTATGAAGGACCTGTATTCCTTTGACCGGGACCAGGAAGGCCTTGACCTTAGGTATGAAGAGATGTATGAGGCCTATAACCGGGTCTTCTCTAAGATGGGGCTTAGGTTCAGGGCGGTGGAGGCCGACACCGGGGCGATCGGCGGCAGCGTGAGCCATGAGTTCATGGTGCTGGCCGATTCCGGTGAGGCGGTGGTGGCCTACTGCCCGGATGAGGCCTGCGGCTATGCGGCGAATGCAGAGAAGGCGGAGAGCCTTTTGGTCCCGGAACCCGCCGGTGAGGAAGGGCCGCTCGAGCTGGTGGCGACGCCCGGGATGCGCACGGTGGAGGAAGTGACCGGTTTTCTTGGCCTTCCGGCAAGGCGTCTCATCAAGACCCTTCTGTACCATACCGAGCGCGGGCTGGCCGCCGCTTTGGTAAGGGGGGACAGGGAGGTAAACGAAGTAAAGCTCCAGAGGTGCCTCGGCGTACTGGAGTTGGAGCTTGCACACGGGGAGACGGTCGAAGCCGCCACCGGAGCGCCGGTCGGATTTGCGGGACCGGTGGGCCTCGAGCTGCCGATGGTGGTGGACAGGGAGGTGGCCGCGCTCAAGAGTGCGGTAGCCGGGGCGAACAAAGGAGACGCCCATTTCTTAAACGTTTGTCCCGGGCGGGATTTTCCGGTGTCCAACGTGGCCGACATCCGGCTGGTGGCGGCCGGCGATCCCTGCCCCCGCTGCGGGGCGCCTTTGGATACCGTCCGGGGGATAGAGGTCGGCCAGGTCTTTAAATTAGGTGAAAAGTACAGCCTGGCGATGGAGGCGTTCTACCTTGACGAGCAGGGTGTGAAACGCCCGATGGTGATGGGGACTTGCGGCATCGGCGTCACCCGGACGATGGCGGCGGCGGTTGAGCAAAACCATGACGCCGACGGCATAATCTGGCCGGCTTCCATCGCGCCCTTTCACGCCGTAGTCCTGCCTGTGAATACGCAGGACCCCGCACAGGCGGCGGCCGCGGACAGGGTGTACAGTTTGCTTGCAGCAGCAGGGCTGGAAGCGGCCCTCGACGACCGACCCGAGCGGCCGGGGGTGAAGTTCAAGGATGCCGATCTCATCGGCTACCCGGTCAGGGTTACGGCAGGACGGCACGTGGCCGAGGGGTTAGTGGAGGTGCACAGCCGGCGTACAGGGGAAAACGTGTTGGTAAACGAAGCGGGGGTTGCCGAGACCGTAAAACGGCTTATGGTAGAAAATGGAGGACGGTAAGGTTGTTCGAACTCACGGTAGAGACTTCTTTCGCGGCGGCACACTGCTTGAAAGGATACCCTTCTCCTTGCGGCCGCCTGCACGGCCATAACTGGACGGTTGCCGTTACGGTGGCCGGAGAACGGCTGAACGATGCCGGCATGTTGGTGGACTTCAAGGTCCTAAAGGAAGCGGTGCGGGACGTGGTAGGAGAGTTGGACCACCAGTACCTCAACGAACTGCCTTTTTTTAGAACGGGAGCGGAACCCACCGCAGAGAACATCGCCCGGTATATTTATACGGCGGTCGCCGCACGTTTTTCAGCGTATCCTGATATTCAGGTCAGAGAGATCAAGGTCGCGGAGTCCCCTGCCGCCTGGGTGGTATACAGGCCGTGAAAAGCGTCGTTCTGCTTTCAGGGGGGCTTGATTCCGCGGTCTGCCTGGCCCACAGCCTCCGTGATTCAGCGGTGGTGTTATGCCTCACTTTTGACTACGGCCAGCAGGCGGCCAAGCGGGAGATCGAAGCCGCGGCGGCCCTTTCAGGGCACTACGGGGTTTCACACCGGGTGATAGCGCTTCCTTTCTTGGCGCGGATTACAAAGACTGCTTTGGTAACAGGGGAAGACCTGCCCGAACCGGAGGCGGGCGCGCTGGACGATCCGGTACAGGCGTCTGCCACCGCTTTGCGGGTGTGGGTTCCCAACCGGAACGGAATATTCTTGAATGTCGCCGCGGCCTTTGCGGAAAACCTCGGGGCGGATGCGGTGGTAGCCGGGTTCAACCGCGAGGAGGCGGCCACGTTTCCGGACAACAGCGCGGGCTTTGTTGCGGCGGCGACGGCGGCTTTTGGTTATTCGACTTTGAACCGTGTCCGGGTGGTGAGCTACACCCAGTACCTGGATAAGTCTGAGATTGTGCGGCTTGGGAAGCGGCTGGGGGTGCCGTTTGAACTGATTTGGAGCTGCTACCGGGGTGGGGCGGAGATGTGCGGGCGCTGCGAGAGCTGCCGGCGTTTTCTGCGTGCG
>DTYU01000134.1 GCA_012961725.1 Desulfotomaculum sp. | reverse complement strand
CTCCAACTGTCAAGGAAAACGCGGCAAAAGACTTGTCTCAGGTGCGCCGGTTTCGTTTAGGCCTGCAAGAAAGCGAAAAAAAAATAAGCGGGGCCTCCCCCCGGCGATTGGGCAAGCCACCCATCCCAAAGGAGGCCCCTCCGAAAGCAAGAGTCTTTGCGTCCGCAACGGCCAGGGACTATAAAGCCAACGAGATCTGCCTCTTTTCTGCATTCCACTCCACTTCTGCACCCACAGCCTCGGCTACGGCGCGAACAGGAAGGAAGGTGACGCCGCCGCTCTCAAACGGCGCCGCCCCCATCGGCAGAGAAATCCCGTCAACCTTCAAAACGGGACTGCCGACCTGCATCTCGAGGGTCCTGCCGTTGGCAACGAGCCGAATGACATCGCCGGCTTGGGCAAAATAGGCCTCTAAGCCAAAAGCCAAGGCGCTTGCCGGCGCAAACGCCCGGCCGTCCTGTATGCAGGGTGCCGCCTCGAGCTCAAGCAGGACGGCGTTTATCTCCGCCTCCTTTGAGCCTATCGTGAAGAAATCATAGTCGCTCTCCATAGGCAGGGTGGGATCTTGGGCCCAGCCCATGAGGGAGGCGTCGTGGTTCTGGACGTTGGTATAACCCAAGATCCGGGTGAGTGCCAGGTAGTGGGTCGTGGCCGTGGTGCCCGTATTACAGGTGGTGATCACCGGAGTATAGTTGGTGACGCCCTTGACGCCAAAAACCTCAGCCAATTCTTCCTCTGACTTAAAGGTGCCGTCGGCGTTCAAGAGGTCGTCATAGCTGACCAAAACCGCTCCCTTAATGTGCCCGGAGCGGGCGGCCTTGGCCTTTTTGCCCCGGAAGTAATCAAGGCTGCGGCAGTCCACAATGACCGTATCCGTCTTGAGCGCGGCCTTGACCTCAGCCGTCGTCGCCACGGCATCCTGGCGTACATCTGCCGCGGTCACGGTGTACGTTGAGGGCTCAGGTGTTACCGGCTCCGTAGAGAGCTCGTACCCGGCCGCCGTCCAGGCCTCAATGCCCCCGTCGAGGACCTGGGCGTTCTCGTGACCGTACAGCTTGAGCACCCACCAGAGACGGGTGGCGTACTTCAAACCCTTCGCGTCGGCGTAAATGATTATCCTGCTCTCCCTTGTGACACCAATACGGCTCAAAAAAGCCGACATTTTCTCGGGACCGGCGGCCATCTTCTTGACGCCCTCCCTCTCCTCATAGAACTCGGCGGTCGTAACTGAGACGGCCCTAGGGATATGCCCCTCGTCATAGCCCGATTTGCGCACGTCAAGGATGACGACCCCCTCTTCGCCCAGGAGGTCATTTAGCTCCGCGGCGGTAACCAACGCATCACTACGCGCTCCTAAGGCGGGCAAGGCAAAGGCAAGGCAAAAGAGGACGGCTAAAGACAGACATAGAAGCCATTTGTTTCTCATAAATTCCCACCTCCCTTTTCAGTTCCCGAAAACGGTCTGCGTCTTCCCGGTTGCACCCTTCTTTCGCTGGCTTTCGACCTCCTTTCTTCGCAAGATTTTGTTTAAGGATATGTTCCTTTTGCATATTTAGGCAACTCCGCCGACGAGGCAAACCGGTCGTATATGCATACTGAGGACTGACCATGTTGTCGTATCCTCCCACAATCTTTTTTTTGCGTGCCCTTTCCTAACCGGGCCGACGTCAGGAAAGGAGGATTGCTGTGGTTCTGCCCCGAATTAAAGCGCATCGTTATCTTTTTGTGGGGCAGTTTTTAACGGGGCTGGTGCAGTTTATGGAATCGCTCCTGGTCTTCTTAGTGGTCTTGCTCCTCGGTGCGGTGTCGGCGCTCTTCTATCTCCTGCTCCGCCGGCGCGAGGAAAGAAAAGACTTAGCGGCGGTGCTGGCAGAAAAACTTGCGCGTCTTGAAGCCCTGCCGCAAACCGTCGCCGGAGTTCAGCTTGAGCTGCGTTCTTTGATGGAACGGGTCTTGACGGTTGAACAAAACCAGCAGGGGCTGGGCCAGAGTCTCGAAACGGTGGCAACCTCCCTGGCCAGGACCGACACCAGCACCGCCACTCTCTTAGAGACGGCGGCGGCGATCAGGACCGAGCTTTCCGGAGCGAAAGAAGGATTGGCCGCCTTACAGGCGCAGGTAAAGGCTCGGCAGGAGCTTGAGCAACGCACGGCGGCATCGATCCGGCGCTTGGAGGCGGTGATTGCAGGCACGCAGACGAAGGGCGTCGCAGGGGAAAACATCCTCGTAAGAAGTATCTTGACCCGAGCCTGACGGTGAACTTCGGGATGGTCGCCGTCCCGGACGCGGTCTACGACCTCTGCACCGGGATTCAGGCGACGATCTTCCGCGAGAACGTCGTGCTGGTCAGTTACAGCATGTTCCTGCCCTATCTGCTGCTGGTTTTCCAGACGATGCTCCGCGCCGCGCAAGACGTTGACTTGGAGAGACTCGGCGCATCGCTTGCGGCCTTTCAGGAAGGCGTAGCGGCCCAACACCAAATGCCCGCCGCCGGAGAGCCAGCGGCCTGCGCTTCGGGCTGAACCGCCAGGGCGCGCAAGTCTCGGTGAAGAGACAGAACCGGGCTTTTTGGGATATCGCGGCTTTTAGAAAGGACGGGTTATATGGATGTTTCAGGAACCGGAAAAATCCTTGACCTCGAGGGACTCCGGGGGAGGGCAGAGGTCTTCCGCGACCGTGCCGAGGCCGGAGAGGTGCTGGCGCAGATGCTGAAGGCCTACCGGAACAGAGACGCCATCATTTTTGCGGTACCGGCCGGCGGGGTGCCGGTCGGGGAAGTGATCGCCCGCGACCTCGGACTGCCGTTGGAAGTGGCGGTGGTGAGCAAGATCACCCTCCCTTGGAACCCTGAGGCCGGCTACGGCGCCGTCGCTTTCGACGGAACGGTGCGGCTGAATGAGGACCTGATCCGCTACTACCGGCTAAGGACTGAGGATATCCAGGAAGGGATCGCCAAGACCAAGGCGAAGGTTTCCCGCCGGGTGAAACAGTTCCGGGGTGATGCGCCGTGGCCGGCGCTAAGGGGACGCCCCGCCATCTTGGTGGATGACGGGCTGGCCTCCGGTTTCACGATGCTGGTGGCGGCAGAGGCGATGCGCAACTTGGGTGCCGACAGGATAATCGTGGCGGTACCGACCGGCCACCGGGAGGCGGCCGAACGGGTGGCGCCTTATGTAGAGGCGCTTTACTGCGCCAATCTCCGCAGCGGCTGGCGCTTCGCCGTCGCCGACGCTTACGTACAGTGGTCGGACGTGAGCGAAGCAGAGGTGCAGCGAATCTTGACGGCCTTTAAGTGAAAAGCGCTTAGCCGCTCCGTGCGGTGATCTCATAAGGAACGGCCTTCTTGGGGGCCGGTCTTTTTTTCTTTGCGACCCCGAAAACCAAAGACGTCCGTCGCGCTATAAGGGTAAATTCACTTGGGATGACAATGAATTGAGCGTCGCCCTAATCGCCTACAATGAAGCCATTGATACCTACGAAAATGAACGGGTTGGGGGCAGGGCCGCCTGGTAGGCGTGCTCATAACGCTCCTTCGCTTCCAAGAGCGAGGGAGCACACCCGCGTGCGCCCCACCCTCCAACGATAAAGGAGGCGACCACGTGGGCAAACCGCTGGGCATCGGCAAGGGCCCAGTCGTTGAGACAACCGAAGATGAACCCGGCGGCGAAGGCGTCACCGGCTCCGGTTGTATCTACAACCTTTACAGGTAACGCTGGCAGCTCGAGGCGTGAAGACGGGGTAAACACAAGACTCCCCTCCTTGCCCACGGTGACCGCGACGGCCTTGACTCCTGCGGTGAGAACCATGCGCGCGCCAGTCGCGATCTCCGGTTCACCCGTCAGGGTGCGAAGCTCCTGGGCGCTCAGGAAAAGTGCCGTACAACGCACCAAAACCGGCAGCAGCGCCTCATACCCGCGCGCCGCGTAGAGCGCTCCCGGTGCCAGGCTCAGACGTACCTCTGGAGCTAAGGCGGCTATGATAGCGAGCTGGCCGCTAAATGGGGCGTCGCCCGCGAAGGAAGAACAGTGCACCCAGGAAACACCGGCGTCAAGCCCGCGTCTCAAGTCGGCGGCCGTCACCGTCAGGTTGGCGCCCGGACTGACGTAAAGCGCCCGGTGCCCATGTTTGTCTATGAAGCAGAAAGCCCGGCCGGTACTGTGACCGCTGCGGCTAACGACCGTGGCCGTATCAACGCCGCCCGCGGCCAGGGATTGCAATACCGACCGTCCGTCGGCATCCTCTCCCACCACCCCGACAAAGCGACAAGGCACCCCCAACTTGGCAAGGAGAAAGGTGGTGTTGGCCGCAGACCCTCCGGGCTCTCGCCCTACGGGGTCACAAAAGGTCTCTCCATCCGCTACGAGCGCGTCAACCGCATAGAGATAATCTACGTTGAGCGCCCCGCAACCCAAGAACAAAGTCCATCCCTCATTCTACTGCGCCCACAATGACTTTAGACTCTGACCCCAAGGGGCAAGTCGGCCTGAGCCATAGCTCTTACCTTTAACCCAGCTTAGCCGCCTGCCCACGCAAAAGCTTGCGAAACTTTTTGTGCGCAGGAAGGACTTGGTTGAGGTCTTGAGCTGGGAGCCAGTGGTAAACCGGACCCTCTGCCACAGCCGGTTGCGGCGCCAGCCTCTCGATCAGGTTCTGGGCTCCCGAGCGACCGTTTTCTACAAAAGCCTCAATCACCGGGAGAATCGCCGTCAGGTCCCGAGACGCCACGCCGCAGGTGCCGTAAGGAAGAGCATACTCGTTACCGTTGAAAACGATCGCCAAACCGCCCGCTTGTTCGATAGTTGCAAGCATCTTGAAATCAGTGATGCTGTCACCGACTACAACTACCCGGCTGGGCTCAATCCCGAATCGCTCCGCAAAACGGGCAAGAGCCGAGTTTTTCCGGGCGCCGCCTACCACCTCGACCCGCCTGAGGAGACCGCCCAAAGGACGGCGCGGCAGCTCCGACCAGAAAAAAGCGTCACAGAGACGGTTTATTTCTTCCTCTCGAGACGCCGATACAGCCAGGAGTCGCTCTTGCACCTCAAGCACAAACTCCTGATCCTCCGGAGCCACCGCGTCCCGCATGGCGTCAAGCGGTAACTGCGTGCAGGCCACGCGGTCATGTGTGATACCGATACGACCGGCAATATTGTGAGCGTGTTGGCAGTAACTCGTGGAAATGATGACCACATGGAGACCCTGATCTTTTAGCGCCTGGACCGTTCTGGCAGCGCCTGGGACCAGCACCGCCCGCGCCGAAACCTCCCTAACGTCCGCCTCGATTACACCATTCGCCAGCAAGAAGGGTACCAGCAGCGCCAGCGTGTCACCCGGTTCGTAGTCCTCCCGCCCCTCGAGCGCCAGGATGTCGTCGTAACAGCTCAGGCGCTCAAACAACTCATACCCCCGGGGCACCCGCCCCATGACCTCGTAAGCGTTGTCTTGGGGAGAAAGGGGACCCTCTAAGTCAAAAGCCACCAAAACAGACATCGGGTCGCAGGTCACCCTTTCCACGCCGTTTCTCTCCGAATGCCCCAACGCAAAAATGTGAATCCCGCATGGCCAACCGCCTCTACCTCGAAACCTCGATTCTCACGGCACCAAAACCAGCCTGTCGACCTCCGGACTGATATCGAGCCCGGAAACGGGCCTGTCCTCAAAGAAGACCTTGCCCTCCCGCCACACGATCACGCCGTAGGCCAACTTTTGGAGGGTGAGCCAAATTAACGGCAGTTCGCGAGAAAACTCTGCGTGCCGAATAGCCTGAAACAGCCTGTTCTTGACCCCTTCGGCAGCGCGGATCTCAGCGAGGGTTCTCTCTCGCAGCTTTTGCGTCATTTCCGCCCATAACGGCCGGAACTCCGGCGTCTTGAGGGAGAAACGGCAGTACGTAACCGGCGGTCCCGCGTCAAGCTCGGGAGTGACTAAGTGGATCATCGCTCCTGCTTCTTCTGCTTGCCGTGCGATCAACTCCCAGACAACGTCCTCCCAGGCGCCCTTGGGACCTCCGGGAAGGGCGGGGTGCAGGTTGAGCATCGTGTGGCGGGCACAGATCTCTCGGCCGACAATCAGCATGTATCCAGCAAGGAAAGAAAAAACCACCTGGTAAGGACGGAGCAGCCTCTCTACCTCTGCGTGATAGGCATCCCGCCACTCACCAAGCGCAGCCTCATCCCCGCTTAGTCCCCGCCGCCGCAGCGCCGGTTCAAACCGGGCGGAAGAGAAGCAGACGAGCGCGAGCCCATACTGCCTCACCTGGCGGATGAACTCATCGCTTTCCGGGGCCTCACCCGCTTCACGGTTGCAAAAGACAAAGGCTATCTTTAGGGGCAACTCACCCGTGGTAGAACCCTTGACCACGAGGGCCAACAAATCACGGGCGGCCTTGTCCCGCCCGGTGGAAAACCAACCAATGGCAACACCCACCACGGGCACCCCCAATAGCGAAGTGGCTCACGGTTCCATTGTCCCCGGTAAGGCCCTGCCTTGTCAAGTCCACCTGGAAGGAGCGGCTTTGTTGACCTGGCTGCGGGTAACCGTTATAATTGGGAATGACACGCGTCTTTTTCTCAGCGAGGGGGTTTTGGTTTGGGAAGGCCGCCTAAGTGCCGCCGGGTTGGGTACGTACCGCACTGCACCTTTTTCAAGCCCGCCGGGGTGCCGCTGTTCAACTTGGAGGAGATCGGCCTTAGCATCGAAGAGGTAGAGGCGATAAGACTTAAAGATCTTAAAGGGCTGGAACAGGAAGACTGCGCCAACCGGATGGGTATTTCCCGGCCGACTTTTCAACGCATTTTAACGGAGGCAAGGGCTAAGGTTGCCGAGGCGCTGGTTAAAGGAAAGGCTATCCGGGTTGAGGGGGGCAATTTTCAACTGATAACCCAGCTACTGCAGTGCCGGCACTGTAACAACGAGTGGGAAGAGCCACCCGAGAGCCGGGGGGCCGAGGTATGTCCAAAATGCGGCGGCGCTGGCACCAGAGACGTAACCACCGACCCGCACAACCACTTCCGGGAAAAAAGGTGCCGCCGGCATTATCGCGTAAAATTTTGAAGATACCGGGGTGATCTTACTGTGAGTGAAAACAAGGGTAATGAGGCAGGCGGTTGTTCAACCTGTGTGGCAGGAAAACCGGCTGAGGGCAAGCCGAAATTCGAGCGATTGGAGCAGAACCCGCTTTCAAACATCAAGCGCGTCGTCGCCGTGATGAGCGGTAAAGGCGGGGTCGGCAAGTCGGCCATTACCGCTTTGTTAGCAAATATTTTCACCCGTGACGGCTATCAGGTAGGCATCCTTGACGCCGACCTTACCGGGCCGAGCATTCCAAGGACATACGGCCTCAAGGGCCGCCCGGAAGGAGATGAAGAGGTAATCTACCCGCTGAGAACAGCTTATTTTGGTATCCGTGTAATGTCAATGAACCTTTTTCTTGAGAAAGAGGATGAGCCTGTAATCTGGCGGGGTCCTCTTTTAAGCGGGGCCATCAGGCAGTTCTGGACGGACGTTGTCTGGGGCGAGCTTGATTACCTCTTAGTGGATCTGCCGCCGGGTACGGGTGACGTCCCGATGACGGTGATGCAGTCGCTGCCGCTGAACGGAATCATAGTCGTCTCTTCGCCGCAAGAACTTGCATTAATGGTGGTGCGAAAAGCCATCAGGATGGCCGGGATCATGGGTGCAAAGATTTTAGGCCTGATCGAAAACATGGCGTACGTGGTTTGTCCGGATTGCGGCAGGGAGATATTCGTCTTCGGGGAACCCAAGGGCAAGGAAGTCGCCGAGGAAACGGGCTTGGAGCTTTTGGCAACCCTGCCCCTCGACCCCAATTTGGCAAGGCTGGCGGACGAGGGGAAGATTGAGGATTACGATCACACCGGGCTTGAGCATCTCCCGCGAGTTCTTGATGAAAAGCTCGGCTTGAAACCCCGGAGCTAATACGCTGGAGTTTTTCAATAATAGTTTAATATAGTGTCCCTGTAATTTCCCCATAGGAGCCGGTGCTGAAAATGCGGGTGATAAGCATAAACAATCTCAAGGCAGCGGCGCGGGAGATCAAAACCGTGGGTGCAGACGAGCCGGGGTGCCGGATAATGGCTCCCAAGGCGGTTTTTCGCGTGGTGAGGATCTCCGGTCTGACCCCGGTCCAGGCAAACATTTTAAAGCAAGAAATGCTCTCCAAAGGAGGGGAAGGGGCGGTTTCGCGGGGGGTTGTTGATAGCTCTGTCGGTGAAACCGACGTTTTGTTAATGGGCACCTTGCGCCAGTACGAGGCACTGTTTCCGAAGCTGAAGATGCAGCCCTTCGGCCTCTCACAGCTCGGAGAAGAACTGAAGCGCGTCCTTAACAATGTAGAGGGCCGCTGTCCTTACACTCTCAACTGCCGGGGCAGGAAGCTGCTGATCGGTGAACGTACGCTGGTGATGGGAATTCTAAACGTTACACCCGATTCTTTTTCCGACGGCGGGCGCTACGAGACGGTAGAGAAGGCAAAGGCCAGAGCGGTTGAAATGGTCGAGGAGGGCGCCGATATCATCGACATAGGCGGGGAATCGACCAGGCCCGGTCATACGCCTGTAGACGAAAAGGAAGAGATGAGACGCGTGCTTCCGGTGCTTGAAGCCGTTATCCCTTCAGTGCCAGTGCCGGTGTCGGTGGATACCTCGAAGGCGGCAGTGGCGCGCGCCGCCCTGGATGCGGGCGCGCATATCATCAACGACCAGTGGGCGCTATCCAACGAGGGAATGGCTGGGTCGGCGGCCGCTGCTGGTGCGCCGGTTATCCTGATGCACAACCAGCGCGGGACCGAATACCGGGAGCTGATGGGGGATATCATCGACTACTTTGAGGAGCGTATCGCCTTCGCGCTTGCCGCCGGGATACCGCCTGAACACATCATCATCGACCCGGGCATCGGTTTTGGAAAGACCCCCGCGCAGAACCTTGAGGTCCTGCAGCGGCTGGAAGAGTTGAATTCCCTGGGGTTCCCGGTGCTCGTCGGCCCTTCGCGCAAGTCGTTTATCGGTCACGTTTTGGGCCTTCCCGTAACGGAGCGGCTGGAGGGGACGGCGGCGGCGGTTTCGGCGGCTGTGACGAAGGGTGCGGACATCGTCCGTGTTCATGACGTCAAGGAGATGGTCAGGGTGGCACGGATGACGGATGCTTTGAAGCGGTGATACGGGCCGGAGGTCAATAGTCAGGAGACACGGGGCAGGGAGCTCGGGTTCTAAGCGGCAGGATCGGAAGGGTATGCATAGTAATACGCAACAGGAAGACGCTTACCAGAATCTTATGGACAAGATCTTTATCGAAGGAATGGTTTTTTTCGGACGCCACGGGGTGCTCCCTGTAGAGAGAGAGGCCGGACAGCGGTTCCTGGCGGACGTTACTCTTTACCTGGACCTCTCACCGGCCGGGTGCGGCGACGACCTGAGTAAGACGGTGGACTACCTTGATGTTTATGGGACGGTGGAAGAGGTTGTCTGCGGTCGGTCCTTCCGGTTGATCGAGACGCTCGCGGAAACAGTAGCGGCAGCTCTGTTGGAAAGGTTTCCGGTTTCTGAGGTGAGCGTGCGCATCAGGAAGCCGGGGGCGCCCCTGCCAGGCTTTTTTGAGGCCGTTGGGGTAGAGGTCTTACGGAGAAGGAAATGATGAGCCGGGGAGCAACCGCGTATATTGGCTTGGGAAGCAACCTTGGCGACCGGAGAGAAAACCTCCGCCGAGCGCTTCAGGCATTGGCGAGCGTCGCGGAAATATCGGTGCGCCGGGTGGCGTCGCTTTACCGTACAGCCCCTATCGGCATCACGGACCAGCCCGAGTTCCTGAATACGGTGGTTGAGATCTCGACAACGCTTACTCCCCGCGTGCTGCTGGTACGGCTTCTGCAGATAGAGAACGAACTGGGTCGCGTCCGGGAAGAAAAGTGGGGGCCGCGAGTGATTGATCTCGATCTACTGCTGTATGATGACATGGAGATAGTGACGGAAGACCTGGAAATACCCCACCCCCGGCTTGAGCAGCGTGGTTTCGTGGTGGCACCGCTGGCGGAACTGGCAGCCGATATGGTGCTTCCCAGTGGTGTGAGTGCGGCGGTGCTAGCCGACAAGTTAAGGCAGGAGCAATCTGTCGTAAGGGTGAAGGATGGCGGCTGGGCAGACTAAGAACGCAGCGGCGAGGCTTTTTCAGGCCGCCGAACTCCTGCGGCAGGCCTCCCGCGCTTATGCCTTTACCGGCGCCGGGGTCAGTACGGAAAGCGGAATACCTGATTTCCGCGCCCCGGGGACAGGGCTATGGTCAAATCCTGAACTGTTGTCTCTGGCTACCGGGGATGCGCTCAGGCAGGATCCCGTACGGTTTTATTCCGCCTTTTTACCCCAGTGGCTCCGGTACCGGAAAGCCGAACCCAACCCTGCTCATAAGGCGCTTGCCGACCTGGAGGCAAAAGGGATACTGTCAGGGGTTATCACGCAAAACATCGATGGATTGCACCGCAAAGCAGGTTCACAAACGGTATACGAGGTGCACGGGCACCTCCGCCACCTGGTCTGCAGCGACTGCTGTGAGACGGCAAACTTTGAAGTTGCCGTGGCGGCGCTGCAGCAGGGAACACTGCCCCCGCGCTGCCGGTGCGGCGGGATGCTCCGCCCGGACGTGGTCTTGTTTGGTGAAACGATGGCGCCCGATTTCGACCGGGCGATGGCAGAGCTTCACCAGGGGTGTGATGTGATGCTCGTTGTGGGTTCAAGCCTTAAGGTGTTTCCGGCGGCTTCTTTAGTAGGATTTGCCGACTGCTTTATCATCATAAACCTGGAGCCGACCCCGCTTGACCACCGGGCAGCAGTCGTTATTCACGGCAGCGCAGGTGACGTTATGCCCCGTATAGCGGCCCTGGTGCTAAGCCAATAGTTAGCGTAGATTAACCGTTTAACTGTAATAGGGTGCATAAAATGTTCCCGGCTTCCTCTTCAAGAGAAAAATGTTGAAAGCGCTTTTGGTTTGTATTAAAATTAGATGAAGCTGTGTTTCCCGGTGGGATTTCTTGCAGCCAGATTCCTTGAGAAGCAATGGGGAGGTGGGAAAGAAAAGCGCCCCACAGGCGAAGGTCGGTGTGTATCCGCAAACGGGTTGGCGACAGGAGGGGAGAAAAAATCCTCAGCAAACCCGGGATGCAGTAAATGGTAAATCGATGTTCCCAGCCTTAAACGAAGTGAGCTTCTTGCTCCTGAGAGAACCGGGGGGCTGGCATGAGCGCATTCTTGACGGTCAACACGGCGCGGATGGGTGCCAAGCTTTCCCTTGGAGGTGGAGTTTGTTGCAGCAGGATTATTTAACCTTAGCGGTTTACCCCTTGGTGATTATCGGTTTTTCAGTTTTTGTGTTGGCGCTGGCTTGGGTCCTCCGGGCAAAGCCGCCGAAGACCCCGCTGAAACAGTCTGCTTATGAGTGCGGTGTACCAACCCGTGGTGAGACATGGGTACGCTTCCGCGTGGCTTATTACCTGTATGCCTTAGTATTCGTAGTCTTCGACGTGGAGATTATTTTTCTATATCCTTGGGCGGTAGCCCTCAAGCGGCTGGGCCTCTTTGCTTACATTGAGGCCATTATTTTTATCTTAATCCTGCTGGTAGCTTTGGGTTATGCCTGGAAGGAAGGAGCACTCGAATGGAAGTAGAACGTTCAGAAGGAAAAGTACCGGAAAAAACTGGTGCTGTCCAGGCGCCAGAGGAGGGTCCTGTTTTTTGCGTACAAGACCATATTCAGCGGGAGAACCAGGCGGCCTTGAAAAGGATGACGGTGCAGCGCAATCTGTTGATCGCTCCGCTGGACCTGGTTTTGAACTGGGCGCGGAAATCCTCAATTTGGCCTGTGACTTTTGGTCTTGCCTGTTGCGCCATCGAAATGATGGCCGGTTCCCTTGCGCGGTACGATCTTGACCGCTTCGGTATCATGTTTCGTACTTCGCCGCGCCAGGCCGATCTGATGATCGTTGCCGGTACGTTAACGAAGAAGATGGCACCGACCGTACGACGGCTGTACGAGCAGATGTCGTCTCCCCGCTATGTGCTCGCAATGGGATCCTGTGCCATCAGCGGCGGCCCCTTTCGCGATTCTTATAGCGTGGTCATGGGGGTGGACGAGGTTATTCCGGTGGATGTCTACGTTTCCGGGTGTCCGCCACGGCCGGAGGCCTTGATTGAAGGCCTGTTGCGACTGCGGGAGAAGATTATGACGGAATCATGGCAGGTGAGAAAACGGTTATGAAAACGAAGGATGTGGAGAAGAAAAAAGCGGCGCTATCGAAGCGCTTCGGCGAGGCGGTCACGGTTACTCTTCCCAAGGACGGCATCCTCGAGGCGGTAGTGGCTCCGCCACAGGTGGTGGAAGTGTTGCGGGCTTTGAAGGAGGATTATGACTTCCACCAACTTCACGATCTCACTGCGGTCGACTACATCAAGGATAATCAGATAACGGTGGTCTACCGGTTAATGAACCTTGAAAAACCCGATATGATGGTTGTCAAGGTGCCGCTCGACCGGAGCCAGCCAGAGGTGGCGACGGCCACAGACGTTTATCCGGCAGCCAACTGGCTTGAGCGGGAGGTCTACGACTATTTCGGGGTGAAGTTTACCGGCCATCCCAATTTGACCCGGATAATGCTATGGGACGGGTTCGAAGGCCACCCATTCAGGAAGGACTTCCAGGCGTTCGACCAGGCGCCGCCGGATTATGATCCATTTGAGACCGCTTATGTGGATTTCTCAGAGGGGCGGTTACAGTTAACGGACGTTTCATCCAACGGGAACCGCGGCAACGGCAGCCCGCGTACCTTCATTCTGAATTTCGGACCCCAGCACCCTTCAACACACGGGGTTTTCCGTGCCGCGGTTGAGCTGGACGGGGAAACGATCGTTGACCTTAAACCGGTCATCGGCTACCTGCACCGCGGCCTGGAGAAGATAGTGGAAAACCGGACCTGGGCCCAGGTGATTCCTTATACCGACCGGACGGATTACCTTGCTACGATGAACAACAACCACGTGTATGTCCTGGCAGTGGAAAAGCTGGCCGGCATTCAGGTTCCGCCCCGGGCTGAACTGATCCGGGTGCTTATGGCGGAACTCAACCGGATCCACAGCCACCTGATGGCGATCGGCTGCCTGGGTCTGGATTGCGGTGCAATTACGCCGTTCCTTTACGTATGGCGGGAGCGCGAAAAGATCTACGACCTGTTTGAGATGGTCTGCGGCGGTCGTCTGCTGACCACTTACTTCAGGATCGGCGGCGTAGCACGGGACCTGCCGGAGGAGTTTCTGCCTTGCTTGAAAAAGCTTTTGACGGAGATGCCGGGGTATATCGAGCAGTATAACAATATTCTGAGCGGCAATGAGATCTTCCAGATGCGCTTGAAGAAGGTTGCGCATCTCACTAAGGAAATGGCCATGAAATATTCGATAACGGGGCCGATGCTGCGTTCAACCGGTATTAACTATGATGTGCGCAAGGTTGACCCGTATTCACTGTACAGCCAGTTTGATTTCCAGGTGCCGCTCGGCAAGAACGGCGACGCGTGGGATTTTTACTGGCTACGGGTATTGGAGATGTGGCAGAGCCTCAGAATTGTTTGGCAGGCGACCGAGTACCTTGAAGAAATGGGCCCGGGCCCGGTGATGGGGAAGGTTCCAAAGGCGCTTAAGCCCCCGGCCGGCGAGGCTTATGTGCACATCGAATCGCCAAAAGGTGACCTCGGCTGTTACGTAGTCAGCGACGGCGGTCCGAATCCTTACCGCTTTCGGTGGCGGCCGCCGCTGTTTATTAACCTCCAGTCGCTTCCGGAATTGGTTCGCGGCTGGAAGATCGCTGACTTCATCGCTATCTTCGCCGGGTACGACGCCGTGATGGGCGAGATAGACCGCTAAGGTTGCATAAGAGAGCTTTAGCTGTGGCAAAGGGGTGAAAAGTGTGCCGGATGTTACCCAAGGTTTAGGTGCTTACGAGGTAATAGTCGGGTGGCTCAGTGGTTTCACGCCGCACTGGCTTGCTGAAGTGCTGTACCGGGTTGGCGCAGGCCTTCTGATTCTAACGCTGATCTCCACCCTGGCGCTGGTGCTGGTATACATACTCCGGAAGGTCATGGGGCATATGCAGTGCCGACTCGGACCGCGCGTCACCGGCCCGTTTGGCTTGTTACAGACGGCAGCGGACGCAGTAAAATTGATGCAAAAAGAAGACATTATTCCCACCAATGTTGACCGGTTTCTGTTTATTTTAGCGCCGTACGTGGTTTTCTTTTCCTGCGGGATGATCTTTATGGTCTTGCCCCTCTCGCCGACCTGGATTCTGAATGATCTGGAGGTAGGGGTACTCTTTTTTGTGGCGTTTGGTTCATTGGCGAGTTTCGGCCTTTTGATGGGGGGATTCGGCTCCAACAACAAATACTCCTTAGTCGGCGGGATGCGGTCGGTAGCCCAGGTGGTAAGTTACGAGGTGCCGATGGTACTGGCGATTTTGGGAGCGGTGATGCTTGCTGGCAGCCTGAGTATGCACCAGATTGTGGTGGCCCAGGAAGGGATGTGGCTTGGCTTCATACCAAAGTGGTTTATCTTTCTGCAACCCTTAGGTTTCGTAATCTATTTTCTTTGCGGTCTGGCGGAGACGGGTCAAACTCCCTTTGATCTTCCCGAAGGAGAGTCAGAGTTGGTTGCCGGCTATAACACCGAGTACAGCGGGATGCGTTTCGCGCTCTTCTTCTTAGCGGAGTTCGGTAACCTCTTCGCTATTTCCGCGATGGCTACGACGCTCTTTTTAGGTGGCTGGCACGGTCCGGTCTTCTCGTTCTTGCCGTGGCTGTGGCCGTTTGTCTGGTTTATGGCCAAGGCAATGGCGTTGACGTTTTGCATGATGTGGGTGCGTTCTACGTGGTTGCGTTTCAGGATCGACCAAATGATGGACTTTGCTTGGAAGATACTGGTGCCGCTGTCGCTGCTCAATATCTTTATCACCGCAGGCGAAGTCGCTATCATTCGTTAGATTGGTAGGTGAGAAGATGGCACATGGGAGAGGAGCATTGCGCGGTTTAAGGGTAACGATGGGGGTTATGCTCACCAAGCCGATTACGGTGGAGTATCCCTTCAAGAAGCTTAAGTTTGCACCGGTTTATCGGGGCGGCTTCTGTTTTTACCCGGCGAAGTGCATCGGGTGCAAGTTGTGCCAGACTGCCTGCCCTAACAAAGTCATAAGTGTAAAGACCGTACGGGGCGAGGACAAGAAGATTCGGCTGACCGGTTACGAAATGGATTTGCAGTACTGCCTGTACTGCGGTCTATGTGTAGAAGCCTGCAATAAAGACGCCCTGGTGATGACGGACCAGATCAAGCTTGCTTCTTACGACCGCCAAGTCCTAAAGATAGAAATACCTGAAGAGCTAATTCCTGCCCCGCCGCCTGTCACTGCCAGGTCGACGGCCGCCGCTCCAGCCAAGACTGCAGAAAGCACAACCAAGAATGTCGGCCAAAGTGAGGTGAGCCAGTGATGGGTGAACCGACCACGGGGAAAATCATTGTTTTTTCAGTACTTACAGCGATGGTTATCGGCGGCGGCTTGGGGGTTGTATTTTTACGCAATGTCTTTCACGCTTTGGTGGCGATGGTGGTTTGTTTCCTCGGTGTGGCGGGGGTATATTTCAGCCTGCAGGCCGATTTCCTGGCCGTGATGCAGGTGCTGATTTACGTAGGAGCCGTCGCCGTAGTAATCGCATTTGCGGTTATGCTTACGCGACGCGGCACGATGGCGGATTCCAACCGGTTTGTGGCGAGCGGTTTGCAGTTGGCGATCGGTGCTGCTGTTGCGGCCGGGGTGGGGGTCGCTTTGCTAAGATTGATATGTGAAACGGCCTGGCAGGCTTCCGGCAAGTTCCCGGCAACCGATGTTACGCGCTTTCTGGGTGAGGCGTTGCTGACCAGGCTGCCGATCCCCTTTGAAATCGCTGCAGTATTGCTGCTGGTAGCCTTGGTGGGTGCGGTAATGATTGCCCTGGAGGAGGTGCATAAGTCCTGATGATGGATCTGTCCTGTTATTTAGGTCTAAGCACGATACTCTTCGTCATCGGTTTATTTGGTGCCCTTACGAAACGAAACGCAATTGTGGTGCTCATGTGCATCGAGCTTATGTTAAACGCGGTTAACATTAACCTGGTGGCGTTCTCGCGGTTTCTTGACCCCGGTCAGTTGCTCGGCTATCTGTTTGTGATATTCACAATCGCCGTGGCTGCGGCTGAAGTGGCTGTGGGTATCGCTCTGGTACTGGTGCTGAACCGCTACCGGGAGACCGTCAACCTGGACGATTTCATCTGGCTTAAGGGTTAGACGGGTAGTACGGAAAGAAAGGCGGAAGAGATGCTTATGGAAACAACTTGGTTAGCTTGGGGGGTATTGTTCTCACCGCTTGCGTCCTTTCTGGTAATTAGCCTGCTCACCTGGCCTTACCGCAAGCTCAGCGGTTTGGTGACAATTATTGGGATCGGGATCAGCGCAGTTCTTTCCATATGGCTCCTGTCTCGGGTTGTCGCCGATCCGACCCCGATGCAGGCAACGTGGCATTGGCTGACTGTGGGGCCGGTCAAGATTGAGTTTGGAGTCCTGGTCGATTCCTTGTCGGCGGCGATGATGACGATGGTAGCCGTGGTAAGCTTTCTCATCCAGGTTTACTCCACCGCTTACATGGAGCATGATGAGGGATACTCGAGGTTCTTCGCTTTCATGGCTCTCTTCACGTTCTCCATGTTCGGCATCGTTGTGGCCAACAACCTCTTGATGATCTACGTCTTCTGGGAATTAGTGGGCCTGTGTTCCTACCTGTTGATCGGCTTCTGGTACTTCAAGTTTTCTGCCGCGGCCGCTGCCAAGAAGGCCTTCGTGGTTACCCGTTTCGGCGACTTTGGTTTCCTTCTCGGCATCCTGCTACTGTTTCATTTCGTAGGAGGCTTCAACTATGGTGAGGTTAAGCATGCCATAGAGACCGGTCTGATACCGTCGAACTGGCTGACGATCGCCACCGTGTTGGTCTTCTGCGGTGCGATCGGAAAATCTGCTCAGTTCCCGCTGCATGTGTGGCTTCCAGACGCGATGGAAGGTCCGACACCGGTCAGCGCGCTCATCCACGCAGCCACCATGGTGGCCGCGGGGGTCTACATGGTCGCGCGGATCTACGACCTCTTCCACGCGAGTGCCGAGGCCATGCTTGTAGTGGCGTACATCGGCGGAATCACCGCCTTTTTGGCAGCCTCGATGGCTGTGGCGCAAAGCCGCATGAAACGGATCATCGCGTATTCGACCTGCAGCCACCTGGCCTATATGATGATGGGCTTGGGTCTCGGCGGTTACACGGCCGGTGTTTTCCACTTGTTGAATCACGGCTTCTTTAAGGCCCTGCTGTTCTTGGCGGCGGGTGCCGTAATGACCCTGTACTTCCACGAAGAGAACATCTGGCGCATGGGCGGTTTGTACAGGTTCATGAAGCTGACCGCCATCGTCATGATAATCGGCGGCCTGTCCAATGCAGGGCTTTTCCCGTTCGCCGGTTTCTTCAGCAAGGACGAAATTCTTGTCGCTGCGCTGCACG
>DTYU01000133.1 GCA_012961725.1 Desulfotomaculum sp. | reverse complement strand
GACATTTACGTCATAAACAAGAATCAGGTACATGACAAGAACCTCCTACGAAGCACTTTCCTCTGCCGCCGGCGCCAAGCAAAGGCCTATACCCAGAGTTTGGCAACCCAGCAGTCACCAGACTGAGTGCGGGGCCCCTTCTTCTCCCGCCGGCTAAACGCCCGCACCAGCCGTGCTACCAGCGGCTGATAAACGGCGAATACTGCTCCTCACCCAAAAGATGTTTCTCAAGCTTGTAAAGCTCAATGCGCATAAGCGTCTGGTAGCTCACGTTTCGCTTAAGCCGGCGGTGATAGAACGTGGTACGTAGTTTTTCCTCAAACTCCTGGGCGTAGGCGCGCCGACCCTGTTCCTTTAAGAAAACTGCTCCCCCTTGCCGCTCAAAATCCTCAGGACCAATCATCTTTTTGCCTACCAAGGTGAAAAGCACCCGGTCGGCAAGTATAGGCTTGAAAATTTCAGCTACGTCGAGGTTTAGGGTAAACCGGCGGAAGTTGGACGAATGCAGGTAACCGATGCGCGGGTCAAGGTGTGTTTTGTAAATCTCTGTCAATATCTTCACGTAGACCAAGGAGTTGCCGAAGCTGATCAGGGCGTTGAGCGGGTCGATCGGCGGGCGTTTGCCGCGCCGCCCCATAGAGAAGGGCGCAGAGCCCAATATGGTGTTAAAGCTTTCGTAGTAGTAGTTGCGGACATTGCCCTCGACAGCCATCAGTTCGTCCACACTGCCGCACGCGGGCAGGCTCGTCTCCGTCAATCTTTCGATCGCGCCCAAGACCTCTCCCAATTCTTTGCCCCGGTTCGCATAATACTTCAGCACCTGCACGATATTGGCGATGGCGCCGGAGACAAACTGGCGGGCCAGCAGCAGCCGCTTTTCATGGTCCAAGTAGTGCTCGACCTGTTTGATGACCATGTAGCCGGAGTTATAGTGCTCCCGGGGGTAGAAGGTGCCGACGTAGTGTCCGTAATAATCAAAGAAATGAATCAGTATCTCGTGCTGGTGAAAAAACTCAAAAATCTTCTTGTTAAGGTCAATCTCCCCGAAGACGAGGAGGTCGCGGATGTTTTCCACGGGGAAATAGCGCGTCCGCTCTTCGCCTTCCACGCAAACGGTGTTTTCTTTTCGGCGCAGCCGGCCGCTGGCAAAAAGGTAAAGGCTCTTCTGCATACCGAACGAAACAACTCCTTTTTGACGTCATGCCCAGCAGAATTCGTTGTAGGCGCATTTGCCGCAAAACTTTATCCGCACCGGCGGTGGCGGCACTGGCCGCAAGATTAGCGCCCGAATTTGTCGTTTCAGTTCTTCCACCGCGGCCGCCAAGGCATCATCCAACACAACCCGTTCGCGGTAGCGCTCCTGCGGGAAAAGGAGTTCGCCTTCGGCTTCGATACCCATCTGTTTGAGTTCGTAAAGGTAGAAGGCCAACTGCATGCGGGCGGCGGTCTCGGCGCGGGAGGATTTCTTGATCTCAGCCACGACCAAGTTCTTGCCGCCCCGGCGCACCAGGTCAAGGGCAAGATGGCCCAAATGCACCTCTTTGCGCTCCCGGCTGTAGCTCTGGCGCTGAACAAGCCGCCCGAGTTCGAGATAGACGTTATCCTCGTCGGGACAGATCTGCCGGGACATGAGCCAGGCCTCCCGCGGGCAAACCATAAAGGCCTGGACGTGGCTCCCGATCAGCCGCAGGTCGGCAGCCGCAGTACTCAGGAGTTCGTTGGCTTCCATACCAACTGGCACCCCCTATTTTGACGCACGAGAAACTGGCTTCTCCACATTCGCCGCCACTTAGCGTGGTCCGGCGGTTTTGTCTCGCTACAGACGTTTCGCTTCCCTAAAAGATGATGGCCGTCTCCTCTTGCGCCCGCTTGAAGCCCGTCTCGGGGTCATAAAACTCTTCTAACAGATATCCCGGGATCATGAGCGGGCGGGACTCACCCGAGAGGCGGTGGACCAAAAGTTCACGCGGCACGGAGACCAAGTAGCGGCAAAAGTCACGTTTGAGCTTAAGGTAGGCCTCGTGGCGCCGGCGGAGATCCCGCTCCTCGAGAACGGTGGCCCGGTAACGGTCCCAAGTCTGCGCGGCATCCTCATCCACACAGACAAAAACGTCGACGTAATTGGGGCGGCCAACGATGAGCGCAAAGTCGCTGACGCTCTTTTCCTCCTCCCCTGAGGTCTTTGCTTTGAAACGTAGATGTGTCATAGCGTCAAGCAGTTTTTCGCTCTGTTGGAAAGACTTTGCCTCACGGACGATACGGAAGTAGTCGGCAACGAGATCATAGAACTCCAGTTCCGCAAGTGACGAGCGGCCTGCAAAAAGGCGTTTGGCGGCCAGGGTATGGATCTTGCCGTAAACGAAGGATGCCAGCGCGCGGCCTCCTTCATCTGGTTTATCCACCAATTGCATGAGTTGCACCCGGCCTTGCTCCCGCATGAAGTGCCGGTTGCACCGTCCTGCCGCCTGCACCACGGCATCCACCGGACCCAGGTCGCGCCATACCTCGGCAAAATCTAAGTCAATACCAGCCTCGACCACCTGAGTGGAGACGAGCACCGGCTTCCCACCCCGCGTCAGACACTCGCCTATCTCTTTCAACCGGCGCTCCCGCTCCGCGGGAACGATATTCGTTGAGAGGTAGTAAAGCGGCGGGCCGGACTGACGCCATGCCTCCCGAAGGGCCTGGTAAAAGGCGATAGAGCTCTTGATCGTGTTTAGAATGACCAGGTAGGAACGGTCATCCCGGTACTCTTCGAGGAACGCGGCCGCCGCCTCTTCCACCGTGCAAGCGCCCGTGTACGGCAGGATCGTCACGCGATTCACCGCTTGAAACCGCCGCCGCACGGCCTCCTCCTCCCCGGCCAACTCCAAGGCCTCGCCGGGACGGAACCATTCGGGACGAGTGGCCGTCATCAAGATGACCCGCATGTCGAGGTAGCCGCAAGCCTGCCGCAAGGTCTCCTCCACCAGCGGCCAGTACTCCACCGGGATGTTCTGCACCTCATCGAGGATCAGGACTGCTCCGCCCAGCCGGTGAAACTTCTTGAGCATCCGGTTCTCATAGCCGACAAGTGTATGGAAGAGTTGCACGAAGGTGGTGATGATGACCTCGCTCTGCCAAGATTCGACAAGCAAGAGCGCCTCGTCCAAGGAGCGCTCCGAACCTTGATCGTCCCGGTAGGCGAGTTCGGCCAAGTGGTGGTGTTTTAGGAGCCACGGCGAGGGAACAGATGCTCCTGGAGCAAGCAAAGCGGTTCGCAGGAGGTCCGCTGCTACGGCGAAGGTCTGATCGACGATGCTGGTAAAGGGAAGGGCATAGATGATCCGCGCCGGTCTTCGCCCGGGAGCCGCCAGCCGCTCCCGCAAACGGAATGCCGCCGCCAAGCCGGCCAAGGTTTTGCCTGCGCCGGTCGGGGCGGTAAGGGTGAGAATCCTCTGCGTCAAAGGCACCTCACTCACCCGCGCCAAGACGCTCTGGTAAAGCTCCTCCCGCAGCGTTTCCAGCGGGTGCCGTGGCGGCGCGAAACGCGCCTCGCGGTAGCGGTCCACGGCCTCTGGAGGCAAAGCCGCACTCGGTGCAGCACCGAGGATGCGTGCGGCATGGATCTTGTCGGCATCGATCAGGGCGGAGAAGAGCGTCAGCAACTCGAAGTACGCCTCAAGGTGGTGTGCTTCGGGGCGATCCTTTTTCTGCCTGCGCCACGCTTTATACAGCTCACCATAGGTGGTCCGCCAGTCCGCGAGAAAATTGTCCAGAAGCGCCCCCCAGTTGAGCCGCAGCACTGCGGCAGGGGCGGCTTGGCCCGCCGTGGCAAGGAGCCGCGAAGCCCGCCTTGCCGCGCACCGCAGGGAAGCGCTCACCGGCCCAACCCTACTCCGGAGATCCTCCACCTGTTTCTCCACCGCACGCAGCCGCTCGCAGACAACGGGGTCCAAGGCCTCCCACTCTGCCGAATCAAGGTCACGCGGACGCACGAGATACTCCTCCGGGGTCCAGAGTTCCTGGTGGTGCCGAATCACGGCCAAAAAGAGCGCCAAGCGCTGAGACGCCGGTAGTTCGAGCCGCGCAGCCAAGTGGTTGACCCAGAGACCGGAGATAAAGGCGTGTTGTTTTTCCGGGCCGCCTCGGCCAGTCCGGAGGTACTGCTGGAAGTAGCCGGTATACTTACCGAAATCGTGCCCGAGACCGGCCAAAAACGCGGCCGTAACCAGTTCTCCCCTCCCCGGTACAGCAGCCACGCGCCCGGCTGCCCCAGCTGCCACGCTCGCCAGGTGCGCACTTAACAGGTAGAACCGCCGCCCCTCTCTGTGCGCGTAAAAGACCAACGCTACCCCTCCAGAAAGGCCACGGTTTCCGTCTCATCGCCGGTGGAGAGGTGAAAGCGATACACCGGTACCCGCAGACGGGCAGCGAAGGGCCGGGCGTCGGCCTCATAGATGACCGAAACCGGCGGCCGCAAGCTCCGGCCGGGGCCGAAGGCGTAAGGGGCGCGCTCCCGGACGAGGCGGGAGGACCGCCCGTTGGCAGCCAAGACAACCTCTTCCAAGAGTGCGGCGTTCAGCACGGAGGTCAGCAGCACGGTCCTGCCCGGAGCAAGAGGCTCATACTCCCCACGCCCAAAGAGACGGACGAAGGCCGGTTGTGCCAGACACTCGGTAAGACCTAAGTAGAGCGGGTAATATGGGCGCTGCTCTTCACACCGCCGTGCTGCCTCCCGCAGCAGGTCTGCGTCCGGATGGCTGAAGAAGACGCGAAACCGCAAGTTAAGCTCTGCCCCTCGAGGCAATAAGAACTCAAGCGGCACCTGCGTTCCCGGCACGGCTCCTAAGCGCCGCAGCACACCCAAATCCTCCGTCTTGGTCCGCGTATAATTCACCGTCTGCACCAGCCGCCGCACCGGCACCTTGACGGCAACAGCAAACCTTCCGCCTCCGAGTGACTCGTAATAGGAATCTCGCTCAAATCCCAAAACCGCAGCAACGATTCCCATGAGCACCGTGCGCGGCGGAAAGCCGTAGCTGAGGGCGGAGGTGTTGGTGTAATATTTGCGGAAATGGGCCATCGGTCCGCTGAGATCAAATACCAGCACCTCGTCCAAGCTATCAAGTCCCTTCTCCTATGGTCTTCACCCTATCGGCACCCAAGAGGTCCCTAAGCCACGCCGCCACTTTGACCTCCTCCCCTGCCACCGTGGTGCGTAAATCCGCATCCTGAAAGACCAGGACCTGCTCGATTCGTCTGTCGAAGCGCTCAAGCCGTTTCCCCAGACGGGTGAGATCAACGGTGAGTTCATTGACCGCACGCAAGTTCCGGTCGGGCTCAAGCAGCACATCCTCACGCGGGTCACCCATGAAGGTCTCTCCATCCGCAAAGAGCACGCGCAGGTAGAGTCGCGGGTACTGGCCGATCTTTGAACGG
>DTYU01000132.1 GCA_012961725.1 Desulfotomaculum sp. | reverse complement strand
TTATTCGGAATAATAATTTAGTATGGTGTCTCTGTAATTCCCCACGAACAATCTCTTGGGAGGCAATCGGGTTTTGCGATTGGCCATCGGTTCCGACCACGGCGGCTTCAGGCTGAAACAAGAAATCATGAAGGTTCTGCGCGACGAGGGTGTAGATTTCCGCGACTTCGGCACCTTTTCCATAGAGTCCTGCGATTACCCTGACATCGCTTTGGCAGTGGCGGAAGCGGTGTCAAGAAAAGAGTTTAACTGCGGGATAATCATTTGCGGCACTGGTATAGGGGTGGCCATTACGGCCAACAAGGTGCCGGGCATCCGGGCTGCCTTGTGCCACGATACCTTTTCTGCACGGATGGCGCGGGAGCACAATGACGCGAATATTTTGACGCTCGGCGAGCGGGTGACCGGCCCCGGCCTGGCGGGGGATATTGTGCGTATGTGGCTGAAATCAGAGTTTTCCGGCGGGCGGCACAGCCGGCGGGTCGAGAAGATCACGGCGATTGAGCGCGCGTGGGGAACCACTTAAAAGCTTGAGATTCGGGTTGACATGGTTTTCTGGAGGGGAAGATAAGTGTCTTTCATGCGGCCTTTGGCCGAGGTTGACCCAGAGGTCTCCCGGGCCATTGAGTTGGAGCTTCAGCGGCAGCAAGACAAGCTCGAACTGATCGCTTCGGAAAACTTCACCAGCAGAGCGGTGATGGAGGCCCAGGGTTCGGTGCTTACGAATAAATACGCCGAGGGTTATCCCGGCCGGCGCTACTACGGCGGCTGCGAGTGCGTCGACTTGGTGGAGCGGCTTGCTGCTGAACGGGTGCGGCGGCTTTTCGGCGCTGAGCACGCGAACGTTCAGCCCCATTCCGGCACGCAGGCCAACTTCGCCGTGTATTTTGCGTTCTTGCAGCCCGGGGACACCATCATGGGAATGGATTTAGCACACGGAGGACACTTGACCCACGGCAGCCCGGTCAGCCTTTCGGGGCAGTACTACCGTTTTGTCCCGTACGGCGTGGAGCGTGAGACCGGACGCATCGACTACGAAGAGGTTGAGGCGATCGCCAGGCAGCACCGGCCGCGGCTCATTATCGGTGGAGCGAGCGCGTACCCGCGCGAAATAGACTTTGCCCGGATATACCGGATCGCGAAGGATGTCGGTGCTTATTTTATCGTGGATATGGCGCACATCGCCGGTCTTGTGGCGGCAGGTCTGCACCAAAGCCCAATACCGTGTTCGGACGCCGTTACCTCCACCACGCACAAAACCCTCCGCGGCCCGCGCGGCGGTTTCATCCTTTGCCGCAAGGCGTACGCCCAAGCCATAGATAAGGCAGTTTTCCCCGGGACGCAAGGCGGTCCGCTGATGCACGTGATAGCCGCAAAAGCGGTGGCTTTTGCGGAGGCGCTGCGTCCCGAATTTGCCGTGTACCAGCGGCAGGTGGTTGAAAACGCGCGTATCCTGGCAGAGGCGCTTAAAGGCTATGGATTCAAGCTTGTCTCGGGCGGGACGGACAACCATTTGATACTCGTCGATCTCCGCAATAAAGGCTTAACCGGCATGGAAGCGGAGCACCTGCTTGATGAGGTCAATGTTACGGTGAACAAAAATGCGGTGCCCTTTGACACCCAGTCTGCGAGGATCACGAGCGGCATACGGCTGGGGACGCCGGCCGTAACGTCGAGGGGGATGGGAGCGGCGGCGATGCAGGAAGCAGCGGCGATCATCCATTACGCGCTCGACCACAGGGGCGACGCGGCAATAAAAGAAAAGGCGCGGAGAATGACGGCGGAACTCTGCCGGCAGTATCCGCTTTACCGGGAATGATGCGCCCCGACTGGGACCTTTACTTCATGACGGTGGCCAGGGTGGTTTCCACCCGTTCCACGTGCCTCCGGCGCCGCGTCGGGGCGATCATCGTAAAGGGGAACCGGATTCTCTCCACCGGTTACAACGGTGCCCCGTCCGGGCTTACCCACTGCCTTGACATCGGGTGTTTCAGAGAGAAGCAGGGTGTTAAGAGCGGGGAGCGTCACGAACTCTGCCGGGGACTGCATGCCGAACAGAACGCCATGCTGCAGGCGGCCGTCTACGGCGTAAGCATCGCGGGCGGAACCCTTTACACGACCCACCAGCCCTGCGTACTATGTGCCAAAATGATTATACAAGCAGGAATTGAGCGTGTCGTCTTCGGCGGCGAGTACCCGGACACCCTCGCGCAAGATATCCTGTCGGAAGCCGGGATAAGGGTGGAACGGTATACAGGTCAGCTTTCTTTACCGGTAGGGGGTGACGGCGGTAAAGACTAAGGTCATCTCTTTGCCACAACTCAACCGGTTATCACCCACCCTCGAGTCCACTGCGCTGAAGCTGATGGAAGAGGCGGGAGAATTGGCCCAGGCCATCGGCAAGCTGCGGGGTCTCTCCGGGGAGGTCTGCGCAGAAGATGCCCGTACAGTCATGGAAAAGGTGACCCGCGAACTGTTGGATGTAGCTCAGACCGCGGTCTCGATGATGTTTGTCCTCGAGGAATGTTACGGGATAGACATCGAGGCGGCGCTTGACCGGCACGTACAAAAACTGAAGGCCAAAGGGTACCTTTCTTTATGAGGAAAATGCCGAAAAGGGTCCTTGTCGTTTTCGGTACCCGGCCTGAAGCCATAAAAATGGCGCCTGTAATTCAGGCGCTCCGCTCCTCCCCAGATCTTTTCCGGGTCACCGTAGCAGTTACCGCCCAGCACCGGGAGATGCTCGACCAGGTGCTCAGCCTTTTTGATGTCATTCCGGATTATGACCTCGATATCATGCAGGAAGGGCAGACGCTGTTCGAGGTAACCACCCGGTCGCTTGTCGGGCTTGAAAGGGTTCTCAAGGAAATACGCCCCGACATCGTTTTGGTCCAAGGGGACACCACCACTACGTTCGTGGCGGCTTTGGGAGCGTTTTACTTTCAAATCCCCGTGGGGCACGTGGAGGCGGGCCTGCGTACGGGTGACAGGTACGCGCCTTTTCCGGAGGAGATTAACCGGCACCTAACCGGGGTGCTGGCCGAAATCCATTTTGCGCCCACGGCGCGGGCACGTGCCGCCCTCCTGCGTGAAGGGGTTGATCCGGAGAGCGTCTACGTCACCGGGAATACGGTGATCGATGCCTTGCATCAGGTGGTGCGTGCCGACTATGCGTTTCGTGAACCGGCAGTAGCGGAGGCGGTAAAGAGCGGGCACCGGCTGATCTTAGTGACCACGCACCGCCGGGAGAACTGGGGCGAACCGCTCACCAATGCTTATAGGGCACTAAAACGAGCGGTTTACCACCACCCGGACGCCGCAATAGTCTTTCCGGTCCACAAGAACCCGCGCGTGCGGCAGACGGCCGCAGCGGTCTTTGCGCGGTGCCCGCGTATATACCTTACGGAACCGCTGCCGTACGGGGAGTTTGCAAACCTGATGGCCAAGAGCCATCTTGTTGTTACGGATTCCGGCGGCTTGCAGGAAGAGGCACCGGCGCTCGGTAAACCGGTCCTGGTTTTGCGGGAGGTGACGGAACGGCCGGAGGCATTGGCAGCCGGCACAGTCGCGCTGGTAGGTACCGAGGAGGAGCGGGTTTTTACTTCGGTAAGCCGGCTCCTGACCTGTACGGAGGCTTACCGCCGGATGGCGACGGCGGTGAACCCGTACGGAGACGGTAAAGCGGCAAACAGGATAAGCGCGGCACTGGTTCACTATTTTAATCTCGGTCCGCGGCCGGATGACTTCAATCCCGCCGGTGAAACGTGAAGATATGTTTCAACCGGATAAAGAGCGGTGTTCGTGCTTTCTTGCTGATTTTTAGCATGAATTATTGGGGTTCAGGCCGGATGATTCCTGGGTTTTTGGTGAT
>DTYU01000131.1 GCA_012961725.1 Desulfotomaculum sp. | reverse complement strand
TTTTAAAAAAAGAACTTTTTTGCGTAGCAGTTCGAATGACCGACTGATCCTTGACAACTGAATATTGCTGAAAGCTGCGTGACTGCGTTGCGGGCAGAACAACAGAACCCTGCGGCCGCAGGTGCGGTAGATGAGTGACCGTGGGTAGCGCGTTTTGAGCGCATGTGAACCATTGGAGGCCAGGCACGGCAGGGAGCGCCGGCGCGGCTTTTTCAAGCTTTACATTTTTCAAGACATCAATTGAGGAAGGTGATGCTTTTGAGCAATAAGAAGACATACACTGTTGATGAGTTTGCGCACATCCTCGGCATCGGCCGCGGGACAGCGTATGGTGCGATAAAACGCGGGGAAATTCCGCACATTCGGGTTGGTCGACGGATAGTTATTCCGCTGCAAATCGTTGAAAACCTGCTGGCAGGAAGATATAATCTTCCCGAGCCCGGCCGGGAAGGCAAGGAGGTGAATTAGCGTTGGCCGGGCGAAACAAAAACCGGCGGCCGAAGGGGACTGGTTCGGTCCAGGAAATCGTCAAAGACAGCGTTTATCTTCTGCGATGGGATGTGCCCGCGTCAGGCGGAAAGCGGCGGCAGAAGAGCGAGCGCTTTCACGGCACGAAGAAACAGGCGGAGAAGCGACTGAGGCAGGTTCTGCGGGAAATCGATGAAGGTAAGCACTCAAGAACTGAGAGAAGTGAGGTCGCGTTACAGGTGTACATCACAGATTGGCTTAAAATTCGTTCGGGGAACCGCAGGCTGCGCGAAAGCACTACGGAGAGTTACCGTTCGCTGCTTTTTCAGCACGTGATACCCAGGTTGGGAGGGTACCGTATGTGTGAACTGCAGCCGTACCACTTTGAGCGGCTGTATGCGGAACTCCTCGAACGCGGTCGCAAGCGCGGAGAAGGCGGTCTGTCGGTCCGCACGGTGCAGTACATCCACAGCTTGCTCTTCATGATTTTCCAGCACGCGGTGACGGTGTCGAAGATTCTGTCGAGTAACCCGATCGACAAAGAGATCAGGCCGCAGAATAACGGCCAGGTCTTCAATGAAGACTTCGACAAACCTACGAACCAGGTGGTAGTACTGAATCGGGCGGAGATTAAGCTTTTCTTGAGGAAAAACCACAATGATCGGTTTATCGAGCTTTACATAGTCGTGCTCGGCACCGGGTTGCGGGTCTCCGAGGTTCTCGCGCTGAAATGGTCGGACGTCGATTTTGAAGCAAAGACGATCAGGGTAGCGAGACAAATCGTCCGCAAAAAGGGTGAAGGCCTAAAGTTCGGCCCGCTGAAGTCGCAGGCGGGTTTCCGGATCGTGGACGTCGACCCCGATGTGATAGCGGCTTTAGAGCGCCAGCGGCAGAAGCAGGCGCTAGAGAAGCTGAGAGCCGGGGATGCTTACCGGGACGAAGGGCTGGTTTTTGCGAGTGAATTGGGCGGCAAATTCGACCCGGACCGGTTGGTGCAGCGGTACTTCAAACCCGCGCTGCGGCGGGCCGGGCTGCGGGTTGCCGGTCTTCCGCATATCGGACTACACCTGTTGCGGCACACGCACGCTTCGCTGCTGGTACACGCCGGCGTCGACGTTAAAAAAGTCGCTGAGCGGCTGGGACACAAGGATGCCGCCTTCACGCTGAAGACGTACGTCGGCACCGTACGCGATTCGAAGAACGAGGTTTCGGAGAAGTTCCACCGGTACATGTGGGAAGAAAAAGCCGGGAACGAAGACTCACCTTCTCCCGGCAAAGGCGATTGTGCACTTTTTGTGCACTCCGACCGCTAAGAATCATTGAAACCTGGTGGGCGCGGCAGGTTTTGAACCTGCGACCTCTTGAATGTGAGTCAAGCGCTCTCCCCCTGAGCTACGCGCCCGGCCCCTTAATTCTACCACGGGGAAGACGAAAAATCAACTGCAAACGCGGGGTGAAGGCCACCGGCTCACAAAGAATTAGAAAGTTTTGGGAGCAATGGTTACCCCTCTTACAACATGGTTTGGTTTCTCCCGAAGAATGTCGTTTACGGGGATGGTGTTTTATAGTATATTTTAATTTAGATAACAGGATTAGGGAGTGCCCCTTAATGCAATTTCTCAAGGCGATTGCCACAAACGCTGCTGGCAGGATTATCATCCTGCAACTTATCCTTTTAGCTGGAGTTGTGCTCATTTGGCCGTCGTTTTACCATGCGGCGCTTGTCCTGATGGGTGCCAACTCCATAGCCCTGTTTTTTGTCCTGCGCCGTGAACGTAACGAAAAGGCTACCGTCCGGATAGACAGTAATACCATTGACCCTACCCTGAAGATCGCGGACGCAGCGCTTCCATACATGAGGCACGGTCTCAACCAGGAGACGGCACGCAAGACAGCGGAGATCATCCAGCGGATCGGGGACGTCCCGGCGGTGGCCATCACGGACCGGGAGCGCATTCTTGCATTCTTAGGTCCCGGATGTGAAAGGCACCCGCCCGGCGGGGGGATCGTAACCCATGCCACCAAAGGGGTGATAAGAACCGGAGAGATTAAGATCGTTGAGCGGAAAGCCGATTTCCAGTGTCCAATAAAGGACTGCCAGTGTCCTCTCGGTGCGGCGGTGATTGTGCCGCTTAAGTGCCGGCAACAGGTGGTGGGATCACTCAAGCTTTACCGGACCGAAGAGGGACCATTGCCGCAAGCTATGGTCAATTTGGCGATCGGGATCGCACAGCTTCTGGGGATACAGATGGAATTAGCGGAGCTGGACCGGCAGGCGCAGCTTGTTACCAGGGCGGAGCTTGATGCTCTGCGTGCGCAGATTAACCCCCATTTCCTGTTCAACACCCTGAACACCATCGTCATGTTCAGCCGTACGAATCCTGTAACGGCGCGGCGCCTGCTCATCCGCCTGGCAACCTTCTTCCGGCACGCGTTGAGATCAACCGGCCATTTTTCGACGCTCAGGGAGGAGATGGAGTGCGTCAACACTTACCTGGTGCTTGAGAAGGCGCGCTTCAGGGATAAGCTGCGGGTTGCCCGGAGTGTGGACCGGAGTCTGCTTGACTACCCGGTCCCGGTGCTTACCATCCAGCCGCTGGTGGAGAATGCTATCAAACACGGGATAGTACCGAAGGTCGGGCCGGGTATGGTGCGCATTACTGTACGCCGGGTCGGCGACGAGATGGCGGTTGAAATCGCGGACGACGGCGTGGGGATCCCGCCTGACGTTATGCCCAAACTCTTCACCCCGGGGTTGGGATCAGGTAGCGGCGTCGGGCTTTCGAACGTTAACGAGCGTCTCAAGGGCCTTTTCGGCGCAGATTACGGGTTGTATATAACGAGCGAGCAGGACGCCGGGACGGTTGTACAGTTCCGGATCCCGCTTTCACAGCAGTTAGCGGAAGGAAAGGAGGAGAGCGTAGTTGAGGCTTAAGGCCCTAATAGTTGACGACGAGTATCCTGCGCGCCAGGAACTCAGGTACGTGCTTTCAAAAATCGATAACGTCGATATCGTCGGCGAGGCCACAAATGCTCAGGAAGCACTGGCGTTAATCAAGGCACTGGATTATTCCGTCCTATTTTTGGACATTGCTATGCCAGGGATGAACGGACTGGAGCTGGGAGCGGTGATCCAGGAACTTCCCCAAGCGCCGCACGTCATTTACGTAACGGCCTACGATGAATATGCGGTCAAGGCGTTTGATGTCAGCGCCGTGGATTATATCCTAAAACCGATAGATGAAAAGCGGCTCCGGAAGGCGATTAATAAGGTGATCAAGTTGACACGGGAGGCCGGCGCCGAAACCGGGGCGGCGCGGGAGGTCAAAACGGAGCCAGCGATCAGGATCGATCGCCTGCCCGCCGAGAAAAGCGGGAAGACCGTTCTGGTGAACGAGGGGGATATTGTCTACATATTCACCGAAGGGGACGCCGTTTACGTGAAGACTTTTGCGGACAGATTCCTGGCCCGCTTTACCTTAAAGGAGTTGGAGGCGCGGTTGAACCAGAATGTCTTTTTCCGCACCCACCGATGTTTTATCGTCAACCTGCATAAGGTTAAGGAGATCATCCCGTTTTTCAACGGGACCTATTCCCTCGTGGTGGAGGACAAAGAGAGGAGCGAGGTGCCGCTTTCACGGGCGCAGGCCAAGAAGCTCCGGCGGATCCTCGGTTTTTAATATTTTCTTGATTTTTAGGCGGTAGATTTGTTTCTGG
Organism: Desulfotomaculum sp.; assembly: GCA_012961725.1. Lineage (GTDB taxonomy): Bacteria > Bacillota > Desulfotomaculia > Desulfotomaculales > Ammonificaceae > DTYU01. Next base: position 13,065 of record DTYU01000131.1, on the reverse strand, counting down.
AGGAGTTTCTTTGGTAATCGGGATCGGCACTGATATCATAGAAGTAGAGCGTGTAAACCGGGCTTATTCACGGTGGGGAGAGCGGTTCTTGAGGCGCGTTTATACCCCGGCGGAACGGTCATACTGTCTCAAGAAAGCGAACGCTGCGTGCTGTTTTGCGGGGCGGTTCGCCGCTAAGGAGGCTGTTTTGAAGGCCCTCGGGACGGGACACAAGGGGTCTGGATTCGGCGAGGTGGAGGTCACAAACGATGATGCCGGCAAGCCTTTGGTAATCCTGCGGGGCCGGGCAGCGGCGGTGGCGCGTGAGAAGGGAGTATCAGCGGTGCACTTGAGTATTTCTCATGATGCCGCTCACGCGGTGGCATTCGCGGTCACAGAAAAAATTTAGTATGGTGTCCCCGAAATTTTTAAAGGGCGAGGGGTTTGTTTGCGCCTGGTTAGTGCTCAGGAGATGCGGGAGATTGACCGGCGGACGATTGAGGAGTACGGCATCCCCGGCCTCCTGTTGATGGAAAACGCGGGCCGGAGCGTGGCCTGGGCGGTGATGGAAAAGTTAGGGCGGGTCGCCGGAAAAAGGGTGGTTATCCTCTGCGGCAAGGGAAACAACGGCGGCGACGGTCTGGTGGCCGCCCGGCACCTCTTGCAGCAGGGAGCGGTGACGAAGGTCTTCTTGGCTTGCGAACCGGCGGATTTCTCCGGTGATGCGAGGGTCAACTACGAGATCTATGAGCGGCTCGGCCAGCAACTATTCAGTCTGGTGAATTCAAACGGTCTCCACCTGCTCAAGCTGGCGCTGATGCAGTCCGACGCTGTGGTGGATGCCCTGTACGGCACCGGTTTCCGCGGGAGGATGGCCGACCGCTTGGGCAAAATAGTGGAAACGGTGAACGCTGCCGGTAAGCTTGTGGTAGCGGTTGATGTGCCGTCCGGATTGGAAGCGGACACCGGGAGGGTTAACGGACCATGCATCCGGGCAGATCTCACGGTGACCTTTGGTCTGCCAAAGTTAGGGTTGGCCCTTGAGCCCGGCGCAGTGTACGCCGGGGAACTGATTGTCGCGGATATTTCGCTTCCCCGGGCGCTTACTGATATAAGCGGACCGGGGCGATACCTGTTAACGAAAGAGCTGGCGGCTTCCTGGATTTCACCCAGACCGGCTGCCGCGCATAAGGGCAGTTTCGGGCGGGTTTTGGTGGTCGGCGGCTCGCGGGGGATGCTCGGCGCGGCCTGCCTTGCTGCATCTGCCGCCCTTCGTGCCGGTGCCGGTCTCGTTACGCTTGCTGTGCCGCGCAGCCTTCAGGATACAGCGGCTGCCAAGCTCACCGAGGTGATGACGGGCGGCCTCCAGGAAACACCGGAAGGGGCTTTGAGCAAGGCCGCTTATCCGGAGGTAATGGATCTGTTGGCGCAGAGTACGGTCCTCGCTTTAGGCCCCGGAATCTCGCAGCACCCGGAAACGGTGGCGCTGGTGCGGGATCTGGTGAGCGCGGTGGAAATTCCGGTGGTGCTTGATGCTGACGGTCTGAATGCTTTTACTGGGGAAGGAGAGCTTTTTTCCGGGCGGAAGTCGCCCCTGATCGTTACCCCTCACCCGGGGGAGATGGCCCGCTTGCTGAACGAAAGCGTGGCCGCAGTGCAGTCGGACCGGGTGCGCGTCGCCGAGCGGGCCGCACGTGAATGGGGGTCGGTGGTGGTTTTAAAGGGCGCCCGGACGATAGTTACAACTCCAGACGGTACTACAGCGGTCAACAGCACCGGGAACCCGGGCATGGCGACCGGGGGCAGCGGGGATGTGCTGACCGGTGTGATCGCAGCCTTGGTGGCACAGGGGTACGACCTTTTCCGGGCTGCAGCGGCCGCCGTTTACATTCACGGCAGGGCCGGGGATATTGCAGCCGGGGGAAAAGGGCAGATGGGGCTGGTAGCCGGCGACCTGATCGAGTCCCTTCCCGCGGCCTGCAAGGAATTAGAGGAGTTTAGGGAGGTTGTTAGTGGGCCATCCGGTTTGGGCTGAGGTGGATTTAAGCGCGCTGGCGCACAACCTCCGGGAAGTGCGGCAGTTGGTGGGCGAGCGGAAGGTTATGGCGGTCGTCAAGGCGAATGCTTACGGGCACGGTATGATACCGGTGGCCCGGACACTGCTTGCCGCGGGCGCGGACTGGCTCGGCGTGGCTCGTGCTGTGGAGGCACTGGATCTCCGGCAAGAAGCGATTACCGCGCCGATTTTGGTTCTGGGGTACGTTGACCCTGTAGAGTGCCCGGCTCTTGCTGCTGCAGGCGTTCACGTGACGGTATACGACCGCCCTGCGGCGGAGGAGTTCTCCAGGGTGGCGCAGCGGGAGGGGAAGACCCTTGAAATCCATATCAAGGTGGATACCGGGATGGGGCGCCTGGGTCTTCCCTGTGACGATTCCGGGGCAAGGGAGGCGCTGACTGTTGCCAATCTTACCGGGATTAAGGTGGCGGGGCTTTTCACCCACTTCGCCTGCGCAGACGAACCGGACGAAGGGCCGGTACGCTTGCAGATGGAACGCTTCTTGAACTTTGCGCGGCGGCTTGAAAGGGAAGGCTTGGCCGTTCCCTGCAGGCACGCGGCCAACAGTGCTGCGATTATGCGGCTGCCGGAGAGCCATTTTGACATGGTGCGGCCGGGAATCATGCTGTACGGGCTTCATCCTTCACCGGTCACTGCCGGTTTAGCGGATCTGCGGCCCGTGATGAGTCTCAAGGCCCGGGTGGCGCAGGTGAAACGCGTAGGGGCGGGTTTTCCGGTCAGTTACGGCTGGACGTACAAGACCAGCGGCCCTGCGGTTTTGGCCACGGTAGCCATAGGCTACGCGGACGGCTACAGCCGGCTGCTCTCGGGTCGGGGTGAGGTCTTAATCGGCGGGAGGCGGGCGCCCGTGGTGGGGCGCGTTTGTATGGACCATATCATCATAGACGCCACCGGGGTGGAAGGCGTTTCACCTGGGGACGAGGTCGTCCTCTTCGGATGTCAGGGGGGGGCGTTTCTGCCGGTGGAGGAGATTGCAGAAAAGGTGGGGACGATAAACTACGAGGTGGTGTGTGCCGTCGGGGCACGGGTGCCCCGGGTTTACTTATAAGAAGTCAGAAGCCAGAAGTCGGGAGTCAGGAGTCAGGAGCCAGGCTTCTGCTGGATTTTGACCCAGGAGGGGTGACAGGCTTGGATTTAAAGCGTGACGGACTCAACCGTTATCGCCTGCCGCGCCGCGGCAAGATGAGGGTGGATGCGGTCATTTACGTAAACGAACGGTTATTTTCCCTGCTGCGGGAGGATAAATCCTTAGAGCAGTTAATGCATGCCGCGTGCCTGCCGGGAGTGGTGGAGCCGGTCATCGGGATGCCAGATATACATGAGGGTTTCGGCTTGCCCATCGGCGGGATCATGGCCGTGACCGAGGACGGCGTTATTTCTGCGGGCGCGGTAGGTATGGACATCAACTGCGGGGTGCGCCTTATCCGGACGGACCTTCAGGCGCGGGATGTTGACAGGGCGACCTTACGCCGTTTAATGGAGGCCGTTGAGGCGAACGTTCCGACGGGAGTGGGGAAGAAGGGAAAGCACAAGGGGATAACGGCCGGGATATTTGAGGACGTGGCCCACAAAGGAGCGGAAGCCGTCATTGAGGCAGGTTTTGGTAACCGAGCAGATCTGGAGTATATCGAGGAAGGGGGATGCCTTCCCGGCGCTGATATTCAGGCGGTCTCGCGCGAGGCATACAGCCGGGGATCGGGGCAGCTCGGAACCCTCGGCGGCGGCAATCATTTCATCGAGATTCAAGAGGTGGTGAATATTTTTGAGCCTGCGCTCGCCCCGCGCTTCGGCCTCTTTCAGGGGCAGCTTACGGTGATGATCCATACCGGGAGCAGGGGGTTCGGACACCAGATCTGCACCGACTACACGCGGCGGCTGGCGTCGGCTGCGCCGAAATACAGAATCGAGCTGCCGAGCCGGGGTCTGGCGTGCGCTCCGGTCGAATCCCCTGACGGCGAGAACTACTACAAGGCCATGGCCTGCGCGGTGAACTATGCCTTTTCCAACCGCCAGATAATAATGACGGATGTGCTGCGTGCTTTTAGTGATGTGCTGGGTTCTTCTGCGGAGCAGTTGGGCATGCGGTTGGTTTACGACGTGGCGCACAATATCGCGAAGTGGGAAAAGCACTTCGGCCGCCGGGTCTTGGTCCACCGCAAGGGGGCAACCCGGGCGCTGGGCCCGGGCCACCCGGCCAACCCCCCGGTATACCGGGATACCGGTCACCCGGCGTTGGTTCCGGGCAGTATGGGTACGGCTTCGTATGTTTTGGTGGGTACGGAAAAGGCCGCGGAGACGTTTTTCTCGGTCAACCACGGGGCGGGACGGGTGCTTTCCCGCACCGCTGCGGAAAAGAAGATCACCAAGGCGGAGTTTGAAGAGGCGATGGGAGAAGTGCTCTACAACACCAAGAACTACCGGGATGTGGTTGATGAGGCGCCGCTCGCATACAAGGATATCGAGCAGGTGGTTGATACGCTGGTTGGTATCGGGATCACGCGGAAGGTGGCCCGGATGCGGCCGCTGGCCGTGATTAAGGGGAAGGATTAGCGGGATCGGGGTATTCAGCCCGCGATTTTTCGCGCGGTGATTGATTGCAGACGCTGACTCCTGAATTCTGCTTGTAAGGAGGGTTCGTGATAAGGCTGTTTCCGCCGCCGGTCGAAAAGCTCCTGCGGCTCTTAGGAAACTCGGGTTACCAGGCCTACGTGGTCGGCGGAGCGGTGCGGGACATCCTGCTCGGGCGCACCCCGCGGGAGTACGACTTGGCTACCGACGCATGTCCGGATGCGCTGGCAAGACTGGCGGAAGCTCACGAACTGCGCGCTTTTTTCAAAGGGGCGGCCTTCGGGGTTGTCTCGATTATCGTTGATAAGACGGCGATCGAGGTTGCCACGTTCCGGACGGAGATTTACGGGCAGGATGCGCACCGTCCTGAAAGGGTGGATTTTTTGTGGGCCCTCGAGGATGACTTGGCCCGCCGGGACTTTACCGTAAATGCGATGGCGCTCGATATCGAAGGGAGGCTGTATGACCCCTTCGGCGGGAAAAAGGATCTGCAAACGGGCATCCTGCGGGCGGTGGGTGAGCCCGAGGAGCGGCTGGCAGAGGATGCGTTGCGGGCCTTCCGCGCCTGTCGCTTTGCGGCGGAGTACGGTTTTACGGTTGAACCCAGGACGCTTACGGCCATCTCACGCGCCCGGGACCGGGTTGCCGGGCTTTCGGTCGAAAGGGTAAGGGAAGAGATAGAACGGATACTTTTGAGCCCGCATCCGGCGGTGGGTTTCGAACTTTTGAGGGAGACGGGGCTCCTTACGGCCCGGTGCCGCTGTCGCGTTACGGGCAAAGAGAAGACGGTGTCGGTGCTGCCGGAGTTGGCACGGCTTTACGGGGTGTCCCAGAACCCGCGTTACCACTCCCTCGACGTATGGCAGCATACCATGCTGGTTGTGCAGGAGGTGCCCCCGGAAATCGTGCTCCGGTGGGCGGCGCTCCTGCATGACATCGGGAAGGGAATGCCGGGCGTCAGGGCGCTGAACCGCCGCGGGGAGCCGTCGGACCACCGACATGAGCAGGTTGGGGCCACCCTAACAGGGGAGGTGCTCGAACGCCTCCGCGTTCCGCCCGCTTGTTCCCGGCGGGTGGTTTGGCTTGTGCGCAGGCATATGGTTTTCCCGAGACCGAAGGAACTCAGGGTAATTAAATGGCTGCGTCGTTTGGCGGTCGATTTCAGGAACAGGGAGGAGTTGGCGGAGGGCGTCGAGCAGCTGCTTACCTTGCGCGAGGCGGATCTCAGAGGCGGAAAGGTCAAGCCGGAGGCGCGCCTGTCAGAGAACGCCCATTTGCGGCGATTGGTGCATGACGTGTTATCACGGGTTCCTTTCTACCCGGCCGATCTCGCCGTAAGCGGAAGGGCGGTGGCGCGGTACTTGGGCGAGGGCCCGCAGGTCAGGGGCGTTTGCGAGGAGCTGCTTGAGCAGGTTCAGGAGGGAAAGTTGCCGAACGATGCGCAGGCACTCGAAGCCATCCTAAAGAAAAAGTTGGAATTCGTAGAAAAGGATTTTATCCACAAGGGGAGGGCCCGGGAACGTCGAAGATAAACGGAAAATATAATGTATTGGTGATTTTTTGATGCTGTCCGTCCCCGGGCTTCTTCTGGCGTGGTTTCGCAGGCGCTGCAATCTTGAGTGCTGGATGATTTCCTTTGCCGGTTTCGCATTATTCGCGGCGGGTTTCAGCCTCGTCGCTTTGCCTCCGGCAGATGCCGAACCCTGTTGCCGTTACACCGTAAATCGGGGTGACTGCCTGTGGGTAATCGCCCGGCGTCACGGCATTACGGTTGAGGCACTTGTCAGCGCAAACGGGCTTAAGTCGGATTTGATTACCCCTGGACAGGTGCTTAGCATCCCCGGGAAAAATGTGGTTCCCGCACCCCCGCCGGTTTCAACAACATCCGCAGAATACAAAGTCGTACGCGGCGACTGTCTCTGGCTTATCGCCAGGCGATACGGGATTACCGTTGCGGCCATCAAGGAAGCCAACGGTCTGTCATCCGACCTGTTGCACCCAGGGCAGGTTCTTGTTATTCCAGGGGATGCAGGCAAGGGGACTCCGGCGGGAAATCCCCGTATCACACCTACCCTCTCCTCACCCGTCCCTGCTCGTGCCGGTGATGTTGTCCAAGGGCTTTTGGGCTATGCTCGCTCGCTCTTAGGTACCCCGTATCGTTGGGCCGGCGAAAGCCCGGCTACGGGATTTGATTGTTCCGGCTTCACCAAACACGTCTTCGGACGGTTCGGCGTCCACTTGCCTCATTCGGCGGCGGCGCAGAATTCGTCCGGCGTAGCGGTAGGGCGCAGAGAGATAGCACCGGGGGACATCTTACTTTTCCGCACCTATGGTCCCGGGATAGACCATGCCGTGATTTACTGCGGAGACGGTTGGTTCATTCATGCCAGTTCGCGGGGCGGATGCGTGCGTATGGATTCGCTCGCAGAGCATTACTGGGACACCCACTTTGTCAGTGCTCGGCGGCTGCTGAAACGGTAGTAACCACGAAGGATTGACCGGTACGGGCTGAAGAGCAGGGGAAAACCCTGCTTTTTGTCTGCTCCATGCCTTGCAAAAGGAGGAACATAGCAGTTTTCGTCGAAATTACGCTCTAAGACTGGCGGGAGAAAGGAGCTAAAGGATTTGGCTTCTCTATCCCGGTACTTTGGGATCAGGACCAGGCTGGTGTTAGTTGCTACCGTTATAATGCTTGCCGCCCTTTTCGTGCTTGGTTTTAGTACCTACCAGAAGAGCAGGAATGTACTTGAGCAGGAGCTTGCCGCGCGCCTGCGGGCCGAAGTTGAATGGTGGGTGCAGTGGTCGGTCTTAAATCAGATTGAAGAGGTAAGGGGACTTACAGCAGCCATTGCCGGCTTACCGGAGACCCAGGCGGTCTTCATGGCCGCCTCTGAAGACGAGGCCTGGGAAAACGCGTCCGCCGGTTTTTTTACGGCAGGAAAAAACCTAATGGGGCCTCGTCCCGAAATTATCAGTGTCGTGCTTGTAGGGTCCGACAATGAAGAGATGGCCCGCCTGGAGCGAACCGACGAAGGGTTCTTGACCTGTCTTGGTTCTGGGTACAATTGGCAGGATACTCCCTGTATTGAAGAAGAGGCATTGCGGCCGAAAACGGGGACGGCTGCTGTAACCAGCATCAATCCGCAGCAGGGGGTAAAGCCGGCCCGGCATACTCTTTGTGCTGCCGCGCCGGTGATGATCGGGGACGCAGTATGCGGCGCAGTTCTTGTCAACGCTGACTTCGGCATGATGTTCAAGCCCCTCCCTGCCGGCATCCGGGATGCTGTGGTCTATTTTGTGGACGAACAAGGCCGCGTGTTTTACCAGGCAGGGACTACCGAAGGCTTCATTACTGCTGACTCGGCTGCTGGCGTTAGCCTCCGCGACGTGGCGCCGGAGCTCAGCACGCACCTAAAGGCAAAAGAGGCATACCTTAGTTTTGCCGGCGATTACCACCTGCAAGGTTTCACCCGGGTGTATTTCGACCGGCCCCGCAGTGAGCGGTACTTTGCTGTGGTCTATGACGTTCCCAGGGAAACGATTCTGGCCGGTGTTAGCGAGGTGGCAAGAGTTTTTCTGGTTATAGGTCTGGCGGTCTTCCTTGTTTCGCTATTAATGGTGGGCCTTTTAGCCCGTGCAGTGACCAAACCGGTCTTGAAGCTGGCAGCGGTCGCGGACCGGGTCGCTGAAGGAGACCTTTCCGAAGACGCCGGTCCCATCCCGAACAAGGACGAGATCGGCGGTCTCTATGAGAGCTTTAACGCAATGATTGCGGCGTTGAGGGAAAGCAGGAGCCGTGAGGAAGAAAAGAAGGCCCGGCTTTTGGAAGCGGCGGGCCAGGCAGCGGCTGACGTAACCCGCAACCTTTCTGCGCCTGTGGTTTTGGACAAACTGGTTCATTCGGTAGTAAATATCGTAAACGCGGACTGTGCCTGCCTCCGCCTGGTCTCTGCCCAAGGTGCAGACTTCTTTCTGGCCGGGGAGGGGACACAGAGGTGCGCAGTGCTGGGGAGGAAGGGCGAGAAGGGTCTTGCAGAAGCGATTTTTACTTCGGGTCATATAGTTCGCTCTAAGGGCCTGGAGATAACCGCCGGGGACAGTAGACTATTGCGCCCGGAGATCAGGTCCTTTTTCGGGGTGCCTATTTTTTCTGAGGGCCGTGTAATAGGAGCGTTATGTATCGGTAGCCGCGAGAGGGATATCTGCGAGGCGGATGAGGCGGCGGTGAAACTGCTTGCCGCCCACGCCGGTGTGGCCATTACCAACGCCCGCCTCCACGAGGAGACGGTAGCGATGGCGGAGGAACTCGAAAAGCGGGTGGCAAAACGGACGAGGGAGCTAAGGGAGATGAACCTCGAGCTTGAGCGGGCAAACCGGCTGAAGAGCGAGTTTTTAGCCACCGTAAGCCACGAACTCCGGGCGCCGCTCAGTACCATTATCGGTTTTTCCGACGTCCTGCTGAGCGATACGGTTCCTGAAATGCCCGATAAGGCAAAGGAGTACGTACAGGACATCATGGAGAGCGGAGAGCATCTCCTGGCGCTGATTAACGATATTCTTGACCTTGCAAAGATTGAAGCAGGGAGGGAGGTACTGTACCTCGAAGAAATACCGGTTGAGAATTTCTTGAAGAGCACCTTGACCCTTTTTCGAGAAAAGGCGGCCGAGCATAGAATCGAATTAGAGCTCGCGGTTGACCGGGCAACTGAATGGCTGTTGGACGGGAGAAAGTTCAAACAGATCTTGTTTAATCTGCTGTCGAATGCGCTAAAGTTTACGCCGGACGGAGGGAAAGTAAAAGTAGAAGCCAGAGTTGAGAATAATGTGCTAACGGTTTCGGTTCGCGACACCGGAATCGGTATCCGGCCCGAGGATATGCCGCGTCTTTTCAGACCTTTTGAGCAAATAGACGGCTCCCTGGGCCGCCATTATCCCGGGACCGGACTCGGCCTGGCTATGGTAAAGAAGCTGACCGAGCTTCATGGCGGCACCGTTTCTGTGAAAAGCGAACCGGGGAAGGGAAGCTGTTTCACGGTCCGTTTTCCCCTGCTTTCAGATAGGCGGCAGGACCTCGATCGGGAGGTTTTCCACTAGCCTTGGGGGAGGAAAATGCCGGCGAAGATTCTGACAATTGATGACGACGAAAAAGCCAGGAAGCTCTACCGTGTCATCTTGGAACGAGGCGGGTATTCCTGCATAGAAACGCCTGCAGCCTTAGAAGGGATAAGGATCGCCGAGCAAAACAAGATCGATTTGATCATCCTTGACATACAGCTTCCAGAAGTGGACGGTCTTGCTGCAATCCGTCTCTTCAAAGCCTATGGCCCGACTAAGGCCGTTCCGGTAATCGCTGTTACCGCCCTGGCGATGCCCGAGGACCGGGAAGAGGTAATGGCGGCTGGTGCAGACGGGTATTTGCCGAAACCCATTTACGCAAAAGAGTTCCTTCGGATAGTCAGGTACTTTTTAGGGGGAGAAGGGAAGAAAAACGGATGAAACCAAGGCAGCCTTTGGTGCTATTGATAGATGATGAGGAGAAAACGCTAAAGCTGTATGAAGCGCTGCTTACCGCAGAAGGCATTACCACCGTCAAAGCGCGTGACGGCGCCGAGGCGATAAAGATTTTTCGCCGTGTAAAGCCGGATGTTGTTGTCTTGGACATTATGATGCCGGGGATGGACGGTTTTGAGGTTTGCCGGCGGTTGCGGGCGATGCCCGACGGCGGTAGCGTGCCGATCTTAATGGTTTCAGCACTCGGTGACAGGAAGTTGCGTGTCAAGGGTCTCGCCGACGGTGCGAGCGATTTCTTAGATAAGCCGGTTGACAAGGCAGAATTCATCACGCGCCTCAACAACCTTTTGCGAATCAAGGAGTATCAGGATTTCCTCCACGACCAGAGTATTATGCTCGAAAGGTTGGTGCGCCAGCGGACGGCCGAGCTTTTCCGTACTCATGAGGAGTTAAAAAAGAGTTACTACGAGATCCTGTACCGCCTGGCGGTGGTCGCGGAGTACAGGGACGCGGATACCGCCCGGCATATCGGTAGAATAGGCAGTTATACGCGGGTGATTGCGGAAGCGCTCGGGATGCCGCCGTACGAGGTGGAGGTCTTGGCCCATGCAAGTCCGATGCACGATATAGGGAAGGTGGGAATCCCGGACAGCATTTTACTCAAGCCTGGATTGCTTACACCCGAGGAGTTTGAGGTGGTAAAAGCACACCCTACAATAGGTGCACGGATTCTTTCCGGGAGCACCTCAGATGTGATTCGCGCTGCTGAAGAGATAGCCCTCACGCACCACGAGCGATATGACGGGAGCGGGTATCCACAGGGGTTGAAGGGGGAGAAGATACCGCTTTCCGGGAGGATCGTTATGCTTGCGGATATTTACGACGCTTTGCGGAGCCGCCGGCTTTATAAACCGGCGTATGATCGGGAAACAGCCTACCGGATCATCACAGAAGGAGACGGGCGTACCAGCCCGGAGCATTTTGACCCGGAGGTGCTTAACGTTTTCCGGAAGAAGGAAGATGTTTTTCACGAAATTTACGAGAGCTACCGCGGGAGAGAACTGGCTGAATTTTACGAGATTGTCAAGGTCCTGCCCAGCCCTGAACAGGAATGAATTGCGGTTTTTTGGGCGTACGATTAGTAGTGGGTTCAGCAGGGTCTTGCCAAAGCTCGCCTCTGCGTTTGCTGTTTGCGGAGGGGATACTGGAACCGGTGTGTAAATATGCCTCATCGGGTTTTGGGCTGAAAAGCGGGCCGTCTGCTTGCGCGCAGCGCGCAGCCAAGAAGGAGGGAAACCGTTTTGCGAGTGGGGTTGATTTTCGATGACATTTACCTCCTTCACGACACGGGGTGGCATGTAGAAAGTCCAAAGCGGCTTTCACAAACGCTTCAGATCTTGGAGGAAAAAGGGGTTTTGGGCAAGCTTGAGAGAATAACCCCCCGCGCTGCCTCAATGGAGGAAATAACCCTGGTGCATCAGCGGGATTATGTAAAGCGCGTTGAGGCCTTCTGCAAGGCAGGCGGAGGATATCTTGACCCGGACACGGTTGCTTCGTCAAAGAGCTTCGAGGTGGCGCTCTTTGCGGCCGGCGGGGTAATCGCCGGAGTGGATGCGATACAGGCGGGAAAGATCTTGCGCGCCTTTGCGCTCGTACGTCCGCCGGGACACCATGCGCTCCCGGACCGGGCGATGGGTTTCTGCCTCTTCAACAACGTGGCGGTTGCGGCGCGGTACGCCGTGCGGCACTTGGGCCATAGAAGGGTGCTGATCGTGGACTGGGACTACCACCACGGTAACGGCACAGAGGCGGTTTTTTACGAAGAGCCCGAGGTGCTGTATTTTTCAACGCACAGCGCCCTGGGTTATCCCGGTACGGGTTGGCCGCGATCGGTGGGTGAAGGGCCGGGCAAAGGGCTTAACATCAACGTCCCCCTCCCGAATACGACGGGGGATGCCGATATGCGGTTCGTCTTTCAGGAGATTCTGGAGCCTGTGGCGGAGGAATACCGGCCGGAGCTGGTTTTGGTATCCGCGGGACAGGACGGCTTCCGGGGCGATCCCATCGCGGGAATGAGACTGACAGCCGCCGGGTACGGGGTCATGGCGCGAATCGTCCGGGAGATCGCAGACAGGTACGCGGGCGGGCGGCTCGTAGGCGTCCTGGAGGGCGGTTACGACCTCGAGGGTCTTGGAACGTGTATTTCCGCGATTTTAGAGGCGTGGATGGCGGGAGAGGCCCCCGTGGCTCCGCCGGAAGGAGAGGTGCGTCCGGAAGTGGCCGCTGCGGTGGCCGAGGTAAAAGAGGGACAGCGGGAATACTGGCGGTGCTTCCGGGAAAGGTCAGTTATTCTTTGAGAGAGCAGCGGCCGCTAAAAAAATTTACCGTTAGTGTAAAGTTACTGTAGGAATATTGCAGGAGCTAAGGGAGGGAGTAAAGAAGAGAGACCTCACCGTCCATGCAACGGACGAGCAGTTGGTAGAACAACCACTCAGGAGAGGTGAGGTCTCTATGCAGATTGTACAACAGATTCAGGAGAAGTTCCAGAGGGTGGCGGAGCTAATACTCGAGATGTTGGTCGAGGGCATTGACTTCATGCGTTTTCAAGAGGAAGTTCAACGGGAGTTTAATGAGTTAGGGAAGGAGATTTTGCGAGAGGCTTTAGAGGCGAAGGATAGAGATTTACGGGAGCACCGGGAGGAGCGGCCCGGCTGGCAGGTAGAGCGGATAAACGACACCAAGGAGGTACTGACTGTTTTTGGTTCCGTGAGTTATAAGCGGACGTACTACAGGCACAAGGAGACAGGTGAGTATGCGTATTTAGTGGATCATCTGGTGGGTTACGGGCCGCATACGCGAGTTGATCCCTTAGTCAAGGGGCAAGCTTTGGAGACGGCTGTGGAGCTTTCCTACCGCAAGAGTGGCGAAGA
>DTYU01000130.1 GCA_012961725.1 Desulfotomaculum sp. | reverse complement strand
TACATCAGCCCCCCTATCGCCTCCTCCTTGCCTGCTCCCGTACCGCCTGCAGGTTTACGATCTCGGCCACGGCAAAGCGGGGCGGCACGGAGTCCGGTACCGGGCGCAGGCGGACCGCAGCCGGGAAATAGCCGCAGCGGCCGTGCAGTTCCGCCAGCAGCACCGCCGCACTGATGTTGAGCGAGGGCGGGTTCACCACCAGCGGCAAGGACTGCCACTCGGTGGAACTCAGGCCGGCGCGGTCCGCCATCGCCACCACTTGCGGGGCTATCGGCTGCTGGGGATCGATCTGGGCGTTGATCTCGATCACCCGGTCAACCTTTTTTGCGGCAAGCTCTTGTAATTGCTGTAACTGCTCGTTGCTAAACGGATGGGAAAAATTAAGCAGAATCAAGGTCTTCCATCCCCCATGACAGCAAAATAGGGTGCGAATTCGGCGATCAGCACGCTGCGATCAACGTGCTCCGGGTAGTCGAGCCATTCCCTGAGCTTTTCGTAGACGTCCCGGAGTTGGTTGGCAACGGTTTGATCGCTTTTATGAAGCGTCTTTGCGATAGCGGCGTTATCGAGACCCCGGCACGCCAACCGGACCACTTCGCGTTCCGCCCGAGTCAACCACCGGCGGATAAACTCGCCCTTCCGCTTCATCTGCGCATTCCGGGTCAACCGTTCGTACCACTGCACCACCTCTGCGGGGTCGTTTAGCTCCGCGACGGTCCGTACCAGGGTGCTGGCTTGACTCCAGCGCAGCACCGGCACCGGGACAAGCCAGACCCGGTCCTCCGGGCTCAGGTGCAGGCGTCTCACAACACCGGGGTGCCATCCCTCGGTAACCAAGTGCCAAACACGATCCTCCGGGCCGAACAAGAGCTGGGCCACGACCATGCCGATGATCCCCATCACCTTGCGGCCGCCCGAGACGCACAGATGGACTGACCAACCCCCTTGGCGGGCGCGCCGGACCTCGGTATAGAGTGTGCGCAGCAGGCTGTGCAGGTCTTCCTCTGAACAGAAGTCGTCCACTGCTCTCCGGGAAGAAAAGACGGGGGCGCGTCGCAACTCGATGCCTGGGTATACACCCGCGCCGAATTCCGCCTCGACGGTGGCCAGCGCCTCCCTGACGCCGGCGCCGCCGGTATAGACCACCGTGACCTCGCTGATGCGGTGCCCACGCGCAAGCAGGTGGTCAAGCGTGATGGTGACAACCTGCGGCTCCACGCCCAAAGTTGAAATCAGGACCTCCGAGCGCCTGCTGTTCCGCTTAGCATTACCCATTACACTAATCTTTTCCCGGGCCGACTGATCCGGCCAAGGCTTTCAATTACTGTTTTTCTTAGTTATTCAATACTAAAAAAGAATGATACGCTCTGCTGGCCGTTTTGCGGCATCGGCGCGCGATTTTGGGGTACTTGTTCGCGCAATCGCGCCCATATGCATGAAAACAGCATAGTTAGGCGAGTTTGATTCCTATTTCGACCCTTTCGCAAACTTTTCCTGCTTGACAGACAATAAAAAAAGAAAATTGTTGGAAATAGTAGCGCCGAGTCCCGAAACCGCCTTGTGCCTAAAGGTGAGCGTCAAAAGGGGAAAGGGGACAAAAGCAAGGCAGACCCTCTTCACCGAAAGCGCGGGGTGGTATGGTCAAGCTCCACAACGATCACCTCCGAGCCGACTTTCTTTACCGCCTCCC
>DTYU01000129.1 GCA_012961725.1 Desulfotomaculum sp. | reverse complement strand
TCCCGCAACGTCCTGCCACTTCACGCAAATGACCAGCACCCGCTGCTGGGTGCCCAGGGTGCCGATATCCGCGCCCCGCGCGAAGGGGACAGCAAGAAACAGTTGAACAGCAGCCGTCAGGGCAAAAAAGAAAAACAGCCTGCGGAGTCTTTTGAAAACCTCCATCTGCATCCCTCCGTTTGGTAAGTTTCCCGCTAAGTCTAAAAGGTTTCAGCGCAAACGAACCGGTCCTCTCCCCCCTCTGAAAAGGCCCACGTGCCGCGGGAGACAAGACCGCATCCCACCGCAGTGGTTCCCGCACTTTTTACCGTTATCGGCCTTATTCTACGTTACTTGACACAGCCGAAAGGGAAAACGTGGGTGTGCATTTTCTCCCAAGGACGAATTGGAAGCTGATACGGAGTAAAGACCTCCCGCAGTCCTACCTCCATCGTTTTTACAAATGGTTTACACCGCGTTGAAACTGTGGTAACAGTCGCCCTCTATAATCTCCTCAGAAATCTCCTCAGACCGCCGGGTCGCCCTGCATGAGGCTCGAGAAGCCCTGCTAGTACGGCAACCGGGGTTAAGCCAGACAGAAAGGAGGTGAAGACAGTGAAGAAGTTAGGCTGGGCACTGGTGGCAGTCGCCTTGGTTACCGGTATGGGATTTCTGTTCGCCGCCAACGCGCCGGCAGCAGAGACCCAGGAGGTTAGGATTTACGGCGCTGGCACCCTGACTGCCCAGGGGGACGGGATAGCCATACTGGGAGGTAAGGGCGCGGTTGACCTGAGCGGTAACGGCATACTCTGGGTCAAGGACCTCGCCGGCGACGCCACCATCGAGGTAACCGGCCACGGGCGGAAAAAGGTCTTCCCTGACGGTTGGGTCCAGTACGCCGGCCTTCACGGCACCGCCCATATCGCAGGGACAAGGATCATCGTCGTTCTGGCCGGGGTAAACGTTGAACTCGAGGCCCACGGTCGTGGCCGGGCCATCCTCTGGGGACACGGCACCTACCAGATAGACGGTCAGACCAATGAGTGGCGCACCGGTTCCGGCACCCACCTGAGGCTCGCTCCCCGCAGTGCTGCTTGAGAGGCAGACGCCCTCCGTTAAGGAGACCGATCGGGTAAGGTGGCAGGCTTGACCGAAAGGTTACTGGCCTGCCACCGCGTCTTAATCCACCTGCCGGTACCCCAACGGCAGATGTCTTTTTCGAAATGCAGTGATCATGACTCTTCCCTCACTCCCGAAGGTGTGCGCAACAATAACAATCGGTTTTTTTGAACGGGACCGCCAGAAGCATTGCAGGGGTATAATTCCCGCTATGCTCGTAACCTTTTATGATAGCAGGACAACGGGAACAATGCCGTTCCCGTCATCAGACGAGCAAGCAGACGTAAGCCACAAGGTTCTTTTTAAGTGACCGATTGTCTTGCTTATCCCTGCATCACCCGGTCACCAATCATTTCAAAAAACGGTGGCTTCTGTTATCTGGACGGGCGAACTGGCCGCTCCTGCTGCCGGCCTGCGAAGGGGCGGCAAAGACGCTCAGGTGCAGGAGAGCGCCGTTGTCCAAAACTCGTCGCCGTCAAGGATCAGCACCGGCGCGTCCCCCCTGTTTGTCACGAAAACGGCGTTGACAGTGCCAGCCTCGCTGACCTCGCTGATGACTTCAAGTACCCCCAACTCCCGCCTCATCTCAACATCTACGGCCCGCGGAACGTGGACTTCTCCCGCTTGTCCCAGCAAATCGAGGGCCTTTGCTTCGCTAAGATACAGAACTTACACCACTGCAGCAATCTCCGCCGCCAGACTTGCCCGATACCCCGCCGCCAGCCCGATACAAATATGTCCGTGAAACGCTACCACTTTTTCCCAGTCCGAGACCTGACACATAGAGACCGACCTCCCTTACCTTATGAATATCCCGATCTATTATTGATACCCAAACGTGTCCCGGCCCGCGTGCGGACCTGCTCAACAGCCACACGACCGTGACCTACCCTCAATATACCTCCTCCGAAAGGCCTGTCCACCATTTGGATACTGTTTTTGACAGCAAGGAGCGTAAAGAAACTTCGTGCTTATAGTCTGCACCCGAACTCCAGCCGCGGCGTCAAACCCTGCCCCGACAATGTTTGTGGTAGGCCTCGCTGAACAGCCTCAGGTGATGCTCCTCGTCGAGGATTATCCGGTGCAGCAGTTCGTCGATATACGCGTCCTTGATCGCCTTCCGGTGGGCGCGGTACTGCCTGATGGCACCCTCCTCAGCGGCAATGTCAGCGGCCAGGCGGTCGCAGACGTCCTCCCCGTAATAGGGAAAGGAAGCCGTCCAATAAACGGGACGATTATCGCGGACGAACCAGAAGCGGGGTTCAGCCCCGAGCAGGAGGATTGTCTCCGCCAGCAACTCGAGGTGCCTCATTTCCACAACTGCAATGCATTTCTCAAGCTCAGCCAGTTCCGGGTACTCCTCGTGAAACGTAAAGTCGTGGTAAATGTACTGGTGGATGGCCGTCAGTTCGCTGTGCGGACCCGCGTAATCTTCCAGAAGCAGTTCGGCATAGTAGCGGTTTGGGGCCAGTACGCGCGCTGCGGGATAGGGAAGATCCAGCTCACAAAATCGGCGGTGCTTTCCCACAGGCGGCCCCGGCTGCTGTTTGCCCTTCGGCGGAAAAACGAAACGCATGCCTTCCTTTTCTGTGCCAGACATCTCTAACTACCCCCGTTGGTATTTGATGGTTTAGACTAAACCATCTTACGGGGTAAACGCCTTTTTGGTTAACCCTTTTTGGTTAACCTTTCGATGATGATTCTGTCCGCGACCTGGGCCCCGAGGCGATGCCGCCGCGCCATGCATAAATCACGCCCTTCATCACACCGACATAGACGTCCCACCCGAAGTCGGTAAGCAGCACTATCGGGGCTTTGCCGCTCACGGATCGCACCCCTGAAAAGCTGTGGCTTCCAGCATCAATGCCCTAAAAGATCGTATTCCTCCCAGGCTCAAGCCTTCAGGTATGCCGTTAGCGCTGCCAGAATACGCTTCTCCCGCGGCTGCAAGAAGCCTTCGTAACCATCCTTCTCCATGGCTGCCAGCGCCGCCTCGTCAATCAAATGAGTAGCCATGATCTCCTGTTTCCTTGCGGGCGGAACCAGCCTTGCCACGTACTCGCTCAGCCTCAGCCGGCTGATTCGGCGGTTTGTCGCTTGGGAAATCAGCGTCCGGTTGAGCACCACGTTAATGTCGGGGTTTTGGTATTTGCTCTTACCTTCAAGGAAGCAGTGGCGCCGCAAAAGCATAGTGGAGCGAGGTTAAACGCTGTTGCCCGTCGAGAATCAGCCAATCAGGCCTCAGTTGCTCCGCCGGCTTTCCCACCCCCGCAACGGCTCGAAAAGCGAAAGGACTGCTCTCCACGTCCACCTTCAGAAGCAGGAACGAACCGATGAAGTAACCCTTCAGCACCGATGTCAGAAGGTCTTTCACATCATCGCGCGTCCACACAAAGCTGAGTTGAAACTCAGGCAGGGCAATCTCCCCAGTTTTTGCCCGCTCGACCAAATCAAGCAGCCTTTTCTTATCCGGCGTGATCTCCATGACCTTTCACCATCCCATTCCTACGGTCTTTTGAAACCTGCTCCAGATAGGCCAGACAGCCATGCCTTCATTACGCTCAATTTTTGGCCGAGACCGCCAGGAGCAATCACACACCTGGTATTTGAGGGCAGCCATGCCTCAAACGGCTCGAGAGCCACAAGATAGGTTCGACCCATCATCACAAAGACTTCTCTGTAACACCGCGTCCTCAGTAAACCATGTAGGAACGCACAGTTGGTCCTCGCCTGACAACGGGCCACTTCTACCGTCATCCGCTGGTCATAGAACCCGATTTCTGTCTCTGGCCGAATAAGCCCATACCGCGCCGACAGAATCAACACCTCCACGTCACCAGGAAATCGCCCTTCGCGCTTGGACCGCTTGAGAACACGGAAAGCCACTCCGTCGTAGAGGTCCCATGTTGCGACCTTACCTTCAACAATCCGCTTGCGCAGAGAGCAGCTCAAAATGAGGAGTCGACGGTCACCGTTTACCTTCATCATCCATTCCCTCTCGCATACTCAAACGCCCTTCTGTAACGGGTATCTTTGAGCCGACTCGCTACCAACTCTTCGAACCGGCCTTCTGTGATGGCTTGTCGAGCCTTGCGGACTTCGAAATTATACACCCAGAGATTATGACAGGCACGGTTATGTACGTTCTCGTTGCTTCGCATATCAACCAAGCTTCGGATGTACTGATCACGCTCGTCTCTTGAGTCGAGGCGCAAGATCTCCCCGGTTACCCAGTCTTTGACGTAGAACCCCTCTTCGTCAGCAAGCATTCTCAATCTTTCGCTGAAACAAGCCAAGGACTGCTTGAAATCACAATCTGTCCTATAGTCCCGCCGCGCCATCCGCACGACATAATGTCCGGGCAGTTGAGCCAACTTGAAACCGGCACTGAGAACCCAACTCTGCGAGTCCACCGTATCCGCGCCGCAAAAGAATGCAAGTAGCATCAGTAATGCAGAACCCATGGAGAAGCAGTGGATATGCGCGTCAGGCAGCTCTTTACGCACCGTTCGAATGACGCAGGCGGCAAGATGCGCGTTACCACGCTGCGCAAGCGGTGCCAAGCTACCAATACCGACACGTGCCATTCCTCCCGCGCCATAGGTGTCCATCAACCGCCGGATCCGCGCCACGCAATCCCGGACTTCCGCTGGCGAATGCCCATGAACAACAGGCATTAACTGCATTGCCGCACGCCGCTTAGCAAGCTCCCTCAGCATCACCGTGGTATTCTTAAGGGTTGTATTAATCCGGTCGGCTTTATCATCAGCTTCAGGTAAGAACGGGTGGTCCAGTACGACACCGACATCTGCACGGGATTTCAACTCGATTTCCAGTAGCTTTATGCAGCAGATCAGGATACCCAATCACCTCAGGGAAATGATTGCGCGAGAGGGTGCTGAGCAGATACATCACAATCATCTGGCCGACATTAAGTGCATCCCTGTCCTTGTAAACTATTGGGTCAATGCGGCCAAGCGACGGAGACTCTATACAAACCTCCCCAAACGCGTCTTTGTCCCAAACCGGAGAAGCCAGGCGGTCAAGGAAGATCACGTGCCCCATAAGCGGCGTCTTCTTATGGCGAGACATGAAAAACTGCGCCAGCGACCGCACGAATAAGCGTTCTGAGGCAACCATTTCTCCTGCGCGGCTACGCACGCCCATAACTTGTGGTCGGACGTTACCATCTCGTCCCAAGTGCAGTGTCATGAACGTCGAATCAAACTCGATACTTGCCCAGGGCGCCTCAAGCTGCTCGTCGCAGTACAGCGGTATCGTTTCAAGATAGATCCGGTCCGTCCACGGCAGGAGGCCAAACTTGTGCTCCTGAAGCATAGGATACACGCCAAGGTGTTTCATCACTCCAAGGTAGTTACGCGTCAAATAGCGGGACTCAGAATCCTTAACGACACCAACCAGCATGATGCGCCGCTGCCAGCATTCTTCAATCAACGCCCGCAAACCAACCGCAATGAGAAACTGAATGTCTTCTGGGGACATCCAACGCCGGCGTTTCTTCATAGGATCCTCAGGATCAGGCGCTTCATAGGTTAAGGCCGACGCGTCTTTGTGCAAGAAAAGGCGAGCACAGATATTTTGAAACAGACTCACCGTGTAGGCCCAGGACTCCCGGCAGTCTACAACCGTGGCAAGGCTATGGGTTTCTGTGTCATAGGTGCAGAGCTTTGCCCTATTCAGCAGGAAGTCTGCCGGCTCGTGCAACCCTTCCCGCGTAAGCCCTAAGGCAGATTCCAACTCGCTTAACCTGAGTTGCTTGGTGTTTCGCTTATGAAACTCCGCAAGGACTGCGGTATAACGGCGAAAGCGCTTAGTGGACGGGATACCTAATTCAGGACTAAAGGGGTGGGCAAAGGCAATTGTCACGTCTGCCTGATCGAGTTGGCGGCGGTCATACGGATAGCCTACAAGGCCTGTGTCAACTCCGTGTGAGGTTGCGGCCATCATTCCACTTAAAGACTGGTCAAGCATGATCAACTTCGGCGCATCTATGGCGGAACTTGTCGCCACGTTATAGGCGAGATATATTTCTGCCAACTGCACCAGGCTGGTATGTATCCTTGAGAGGTTGGCACGGTCGGCATCAGTGACCATAAAGTTCTCCTCTAAGCTTGCGCCCGCGACATCAGCAAGCTCAGCAAAAGGTACAGGCACCCAAGCCACTATTGAAACGTCACGGTTCATCTCCCATTTCTCGTACTTGATCTTAGGCGGGTCACCGGCAAGCGACACACGTCCTTTGGCACCGTACGCCCCGCCGAAAAATACAACGAAGTCAGCAAAGGCGTCCCTTTGGCACGTACCGTCGATCGCCACAAAATCGATCTGGTTTGTACCAAAGAACCTTTCCACTTGACGCAGGATAAACGAGCGCGACGCGCTCTTGGCAAACACCTGGCGGAACGGCACAACCAAACGATTGAAGAACTCTTGGTAGAACTGCCGACCGTTTTCCACCCGCTCAACGTAGAGCTCCGTGTACCGGTCTCTTGACTGCATCAGCGCGTCTCTGTAACTGCTAAAGATATCCGCAATAGTGGACATTGTTTTTCCCCCTCAGATATCTAATTCCTCCTCGTCCACCGGCAGATGAAGCAATGTGAGAACAATACCCAAGCGTTCAAAACCCACTGATTCTTCGAAGATCCACGCGTCAGGCGGGACCCCTTCACACCACGCAATAGCCAGGACCCTCTGCGGCCCAACCAGAAGCGTCCCTTTCACGAAATAGTCATAGGCATAGGTCGATTCGTGGAGCCGCCGTCGCGGAACCCAGTAGGGAAAAGCTTGAGATTTGCTAACCCACTTAATCTCTCCTGCCTCTGAGAGCACCACTGCCATCTTTTCGTAGGTCAATTGAACAAGCTTTACTGCTGTCGCGGTCAGCGAAGTGCCGTAAGTGGCGCTTACTTCCCTCACCGTATTAAGGTTTGGGGGGTGTTTAACATACTTGTCGAGTTCACGGGAAGGCAAAAGAAACTCAGCCGCGAATTCGTTTGCTTCATTTTCAATCTTGTTATTCCGGGTATAGGCTTCAATATCTCGCCCGAGACACCGTTACATTTTATCTTGATGATGGGGCATATAAAAATGGCCGATCTCATGGGCGATAGTGAACTGCTTACGACCCTCATAAGCAACCTTCTCATTAATAAGGATGCGTACATCCTCCCCCTTGCAGACAAGGTAACCGTCAGCGTCTAACGGCTCTTCAAAAACGCCTACTCCCAATTTCATTGCCACATCCGGCATGTCGGCCGGACCCGAAAGCCCAAGTTCCAACCGGAGCTGTTGCGCGTAATGCAGAGGTAGAGCCATAAGTTTGTCCCTTCACTCTCCCATCTCGACCGGCCGGGGATATGTAAGCGCGGCAACCACGTAGAACTCTTCACCTTCACTGTCCACTCCCCGCAGCAGCAACTTAACATCCCGCCCGTGATCCTGGTCTTCCAGTACCTCACCCCCCGCGAGACAACGTGTCAAGTCGGGTTCGGTTACGCCCCGCTCATCCATTCTTCGCTTGGCATGCCTAGAAATGCATCCGTCGCCATTTTCCTGCCGAAATTTGATATGGAAGGCTGCCTAACTACGAAAGGACCTGACGCAAGAAACGGATGGCTTTCCCGCGGTTCAGCAAATCGTGGCAGAATTGATTGCGGTAATGCCTCAGACACCCGTAACAACTCGCGTCACCATCGTCGCCGCCACAGTCACACTGTTCCAACCGTTCCAAGGCGGCAGAAAGCATCGCCTTCAACGGCTCAGGGGACGCCATCCGCCGGACATGCCCGGCACCGCCTGGAACGTCATCAAAGAGGACCATTGTCCGAAGGGCCGGATTAGGCGAAGCAGGGTAAAGACAGCCGTCAAGATCCTCCCGCTCTATCTCAAGCGCCGCGCTTGCTCCTTCAAGCAGCGCATAAAGCAGCGAGTGCCAAAAGCCGATATCGTGATTCTCGTAACCCTCAAAAGTAAGTCTCAAGATGTCGGTCTCGAACTCGTGGCCCAACGAGAAATATCCCTGCAGTCTTCCCGCACATCGGCTCCCCCACGGCGTTGGATGGGAGTCTGGTGCTCGCTCACCAACAACCAACGCATAGCCGCACTGGCGGCATACCCTAAAACCGGCCTTATTGATTATCGCTAACTTCCCTCGCGAGCCAGGCACGGCTACCAGCTTTGTTTTCCCAAGGTGAATTTCAACAGCATCTCCCCTCTCAGCCTCGCCCCAGAAATAAACACGCGTCGTGTAGGTCCTTTCTGGCCTCTCCTCTCCCGGCTTCACCGGACCTACGGTATCCGCAATAAACCCAAAAGCGGGTTCAATGAAAACGCCCTGTCTCCTGATACGCTCTCCGCAACGGCTGCACCGCCGAAAGGATCCTTCCAGATCCGGGTTGCCCGTTACCAATTCCTCTCGTTCCCTACGGTAGAATTGACAAGAGTCACAAATGGCGTAGCGGAACGTTTCCCACTCTCTCTCGGGTAGCCGCTTAATGTAGCGACTTGTCCACAATCTCCCCGCAGCAACGACCTGACTGCCTGGTGCATACTCCGAAAGCGCGATCCGGAGATCACGCTCGAGCTGCACCTTCTTTGCTTCCTCGCCGTGGTGCCGGATCTCTAACTCGACCACATCAACAGGAAAGCCGTATTTCGGAATGACGTTACGGCTCGAAAGAAAATCGATAAGATATTTGTTCTTGATCGTGTTGATCAAGCGTCTCAGGCGATCAACCCCTTGCTGGCCCTCTCTATACAGCCTGTCCATTACCTCCGTCAACTGCTCTACGTCGCTCCTCACCTCGTCCTGAGCCTTCCGCAGGCAACCATCTTTCACGTCAAACAGTCCATCCATCCAGCCCCACCGATCCAACGCCAACCGCTCGTGCAGAGCCGAAGGCACAATCTTTTTCAAGGACCGCAATAATCCTTCTGGGTGAGTTTCCAAGTATTCCCGGAAAAGCTCCGGTCCCTGGTGTTCAAAAAAGAAGTCCTTGACCACGCCGAACAAGCGACGGCGTTCATTTGAACGCCAAAAAGCCGAGAG
>DTYU01000128.1 GCA_012961725.1 Desulfotomaculum sp. | reverse complement strand
TTGCCGCGCGCCACGGGGCGGATTACCGGAGCCGGGTCGAGCGCGCGCTACGGGCGGCCGGGCGCTTCCGCTCCGGGGTGAAAGACCTTTCCCGGCGACACGATGAATACTTCGCGGAGGCCGTCACCGAATGAGCGTTTATGTGGACACCTCTGCTTTCTTAGCCGTGCTGGATGCCGACGATGAATACCACCCGCAGGCCAAAAGGGTCTGGGAAGAGTTGCTGCGGGCGGGTGTGCCCCTCATTTGCAGCAGCTACGTTTTAGTGGAGACCTACGCGCTGGTTCAGCACCGGTTGGGTCTGGAGGCGCTGAAGGTTTTTCACGAAGACATCTTCCCCCTGCTCCGGGTCGAGCGGGTAGAAGAAACGCTCCACGAGAATGCGGCCAACGCCGTGCTTACTGCCAAACAGCAGCGGCTGAGCCTGGTGGATTGTGTAAGCTTTGCCTTAATGCGGCGTTTGGGGCTCAAAGAGGCTTTCGCCTTTGACCAGGACTTTGGCGCGCAGGGCTTTACATGTCTGCCGTAACGTCATCTTATATAAATTAGGGGGACACCATACTAAATTATTCTCATAATTAGGGAGAAGTCAAGCTGATCAAGAGGCTTTTAAACTGCGCACCTTCAGACAGTCTTTCCGAGGCCTGCCGGTGAAACCTTTTTATCAGAAAGTCGATCGCCCGAGTGATCTGCGTGAATTCCCGCGGTACGGGCTCTACGGCAATCCGCTGGCCGGCTTTCGCGAGGTACAGGAGGCTCTCTTCAAACCGTCCCATTTTTGCGAGCGACCGGGAAACGATACTGAGGTTTCGCGAGTTCAAGAGGCCTTTATTTTCAAGAAAACTGTCAAGCGGCATAGGCAGCCTGTCTTGCAAGAAAACGATGCTTTCAATGGCTTCTTCGAAGCTGCCGGGGATGGCGGCCGCTTCCGCAAGAAGCTCAAGCGCCCCTGTAATGTCACCCATGCGCGCGAGGATGACGCCGAGGGAACAGATCGCCTTGTAGCTTCCCGTTCCGGGGCTGGCGGTGTATTTCTCCCAGGGGGCGTCTCCCATTGCCAGACACTGCCTGAGCAGTTCGCAAGCGGTTTCGTTTTCCCCTAACATGCATTTCGCGATCGCCTGAGAGTAAATGAGGTCCGTATAATCAGGGAAAAGCCTTAAGGCCCGGTCTAAGACCTCTGCGGCCAGGCCATGATTCCCCGTGTTTAACAGCGAGATGGCGTAGCAGTAAAAGAACTTAGGGAGGTCCGGCTCCTCGAGTCTCCCTGGATCAATCGCTAAGTGTCTTGCAGCGGGAGCAAACTCCCGGGCGTAAAAAGATTCTATGCCTAAGGCCAGACTTTGCCTCACGGGGTCTGCGGCCAGTCCCTGCTTGATGGCCTCGATCTTCAAGCGCCTCTTTTGGGCGAGGTGTTCACTCCCGGCCAAGAAGTGCAGGTGGTTGACGGTTATATCGGCAAAAGAAGTTGTTTCACCGGAATCAATGATTGAGGAGACTACGTCCTCAAGTACCGGTCCCTGAAAGCGGTAGTTTCTGTTACGCAGCAGCCTGCAGGCTGCCGTAACGTGGCAGTTGGCGGGAGACAAACCGCGGTCTAAGAAGGTGCAGATTCTTAAGAAATACCCGCCGCAGCGTTCGCCTTTGCTGCAGTTCGTCCTTTTGACCAGATCCGTGATCAGCTTTCTGCTCTCGTCGGGCAGTGCCTCGTCGGCGTCGAGAACCAGGATCCATTCACCCCGGGCTTTGCTGATCGCGAAATTTCGGGCATCAGCGAAGCTGTTGTTCCACGGGAAACGGTAAAGACTTGCGCCCATCTGGTGGGCGAGGGCCGGGGTTCTGTCTGTGGAGCCCGTATCAACAAAGATTACCTCTTTGGCTATTTCGTTGGCGCTTTTGATGCATTGCAGGATCAGGTCTTCTTCGTTCCTGCCGATGATGCATACGCTTATATCCGGATACTCCCGGGGGATGGCCAGCGCCCGGGCTCGGCCCAGCAACTCGTCCGTGGTAGAGCCCCTGATTTTTTCCGCCGGGTACCACTTGGGGGACGGCGGCGCCTCAAGGAACCGGTCGAGGCGCAGCCCGGCTTCGGAGTATCGTCCGCAGTCTAAATGGCATACCGCCTCAAGGAGCAGAAGGTCCCTGAAATCCTGATAGATGCCTTGGTAGTAACGCAGATGTTCGATCGCGTCCCTGTACCTGCGCAGCTCCATCAGGGCGGTGACGGTTCTCTTGACCAGGATCGGCCCGTAACTCTGGGTCGGCTTTGTGAGCCGGAGCGCTTCGGTGTAGTTTGCGAGCGCCTTTTCCGTCTCGCCCAGGCGCAGGTGCTCCGTCCCTAAGTTATAAAAATAGAATCCGTCCTTTGCTTCGTCGGGATACGTTTTAAGGATTTCTAAATTTCTGCGGATTTTCGCCTGAATGTTCGTGGTCTCTGCGTTATAACCGTGATGAATGACCGTTATTCCGCTATGGCCTATCTTATCAACTCCACAGCTATTCACGATGGAGTTCGCTATCTGCTCATGGATCTTACCTGTAAACCGGTAGCAGTTCCTGTTTCTGAAAAGGCGGATGCTTGGGAAACTGAGTTCGATACCTGCTTGTGTGAGGTTGGTTACGGTGACGAAATAGGCTTCAAACGGACTGTCCGCTACGATTCGCCGCAGTTCGGGTCCGCTCTCCGGAGTAAGCTCTTCATCACAGTCCAAGAAAAGGATCCATTCTCCGGCGGCGCCCTCCAATGAAAGATTCCGGGCGTGGCTGAAGTCATCTTTCCACTCCGTTTCGATGACCTTAGCCCCGGCGGCTGCGGCGATTTCAACGGTGTTGTCGGTCGATCCGGTATCGACCAGTATTATTTCATCTACGAATCCTTGGGCGCTCTGCAAACAGCGTCCGATGTTGTCCGATTCGTTTTTGGCGATCAAACAGAGACTGATGGTGTTCTTCAACCGGACTGCCTCCTTCCAAAAATTTCGGGGACACAATACTAAATTTTTAAGAGTGAATGGTTTTCATCCCCGGTGGCGCGGCTGTACCGTCGTGAACCACTCCTTCATAGGTTCAAAACGTTCAGGGTTCCAGTATCAGCCGTTTCAGCCGTTGTATCTTCTTCCTAAGCGATGTGAGTCTGAACAGTTCTCTTTGCAACTCGGCGTTGTTCTTTTCGGTGTCGAGTCCGCTTAAGACAAACTCCCGGCATTGGACGGCCAGTTGTTCTAACGCGCACAAGGCATGAAGCTCATTGGCCGGTGATTCTTGGTACGCCGCCAAGGAATCACGAAGGCCCTGCCTGTGCAGGCTGAGATCAGCGCTGGCGGTCTCGGAGATTTCGTCACCTTTTTGGTTTAGCTCTTGCAGCAGATGGCGGAGCTTGGACAACAGCCGCTGGGATCCCGGCTGTTCCTTAAGGGCAAGCCTGAGCCAGTCGAGCGCGGCGCGCGGGTTTCCTGCGTGCGCATAGACGGCGGCCAAGTTCTCAAAAGCCAAGTGGCCGGTAACCCCTTGCGTGGTGGTGTATTCCGGGGGTGTTCGCCGGAAGCGGGTGCATTTCAGAAAACTGGCTTTGGCCTGTGGCAGCATCCCTAAGTCCCAAAAGATCTGCCCTTTGACAAAGTAGAGATCAGGGTAGTCGGGAAAAAAGGACAAGCCTTTGTCGGCGAGTTGCAGCGCGCGAAGGTACTCGCCCATTTCAAGCAGACAGATACAGTAGTTGCGGTAAAGCGCTGCCGCAAAACCAGCGTGCGGATCCAGGCGCTCAAGCGCGGTTTCGTAATGCCGCTGCGAGTTTTCTAAGTCGCCCAGCACGAAATAACTTACGCCGAGGTTGTAGTTTGCAAAAGGGTCTTCGGGCTGGTCAGCCAATACCTCTTTAAGTATGCTAATATTGCGCAGCGTCTTATCCCTGCGCCCTTTTGAATCGGCGACGTAACCGTGATGCATGATCGTGAGGTCAGAATGCCTGATGGCTGCACCGGCGTCCTCCCTGAGGATGCTCGGCTTGATCTGTTCGTGGATCTTCCCCTCAAAGCGGTAGGAGCTGTTGTTGCGAAACATTCTGAGGCTAAGATGCTCTGTTTTAGGGCTGTCTTCGTCTGCGGATACGGGGCTGACTATTATGAAGGTCCATGCTTGTATATCGGGCGTACCGGCTAATTTGCGCAAACTCCGGGCGGTTTCAGGCGGGAGTTCCTCGTCCGCGTCGAGGATGAGCACCCAGTCCCCGGCGGTGTGCCTGAGGCTTTCATTTCTTGCCCGGGAAAAATCGTTTTGCCATGGGAAATGGACAATCAGGGCGCCGTGGCTTCTTGCAATATCTACGGTGGCATCTTGGGAGCCGGTATCGACAACGACTATTTGGCCGACGTAATGCCGGACGCTGCTTAGGCACCGGTCTAACGTTTTCGCCGCATCCTTTACTATCATAGCCAGGCTGATGCTTCCGTGTTTCACAGACAGACCACCCGACCTCAAGCCGCGAAGTTACGCGTCCTTTGATACATGATATGAAGGGACCGGATCTTTTGTAAGCAAAGGCTAGCGGCAGGTGTTTTTGTAGCCTCTCGGGAAAAGGCACGGGCAGGTGGGAATATATAAAAAGGTGCTTAGCGAATGATGAACTGAACCACGTACCAGACCGCCAGGCAGGTGACCAGGGTGCCTAAGATGCCGCGGATTAAACGGTCCGCTAAGAATCTCTGGAGGCGCGCGCCGACGTATGTACCTAACAAGCCGCCTATCCCGAAGAGCGTCCCGAGCGCCCAGTCGGGCGCCAATGCCGCCTGGCCTGCCACGGGGGATAGGGCCAAGGCGTGGAAAAAGAGGACGCCGGCAATCGAGGTAAGAAAGGTTCCCGCCAGGGCGGCGCCGGCCACTGTATAGATGGGGAGACCAAGGATGGAAACATAGAAGGGAGCGAGTATGGCCCCGCCGCCGATGCCGTAGATGCCGCCGACTATTCCCACGACTAGGGCGACAGTAAAAACGCTAAAGGTACTGAAGGAAAAGCTTTCCCCCCAGAACTCATATTCGATGCGGGAGAGAGAGGCGTGTTTCGTTCTAACCACGGCCTCGACCGGCAGTCCGGCGGCTAAGCGTGTCTTGGCCTCATTCCGCAGAGCGTTTACCCGTTCGCGGAACTTCTGCTCGATCGCTCTGGTCTGCGCGCGGTGTTTGCGGTACCGGCCGGTTGTTTCGTAGAGCAGGCGCACACCGAGATATAGCAGCACAAGGCCGACAAAGAACTTGAAGGTGCGCGGGTCCGGAAAGTATTTGATGCGGATCAGCGCGCCGGCGAATACACCCGGGAGGGTCGCGAGGATAACCACCAAGACCAGCGGCCAGGCCATCCGTCCCTCCTTGATGTAGCGGTAAAGGCCGCCGGGGATGGCGACTATATTATAAATGAGGTTTGTGGGGCTTACGGCGGGGCTGGTAAAGCCGAGGATGCTGACCTGAAAGGGCAAGAGGAGAAAGGCACCGGTGACCCCGGCGGAGGTGGTCACGGAAGAAATCGCGAACGCGACCAGCGGCGGAATCAAAGGGAATACCTCAACGCCCGAGACCGGAAAGTAGAT
>DTYU01000127.1 GCA_012961725.1 Desulfotomaculum sp. | reverse complement strand
TGGTCGTTTCAGCGGCGGACGGACCGATGCCGCAGACGCGGGAGCACATCCTGCTTGCACGGCAGGTGGGGGTGCCCTATATTGTTGTTTACCTGAATAAGGCCGACATGGTAGACGATCCAGAGCTGTTAGAGCTCGTGGAGATGGAGGTACGCGAACTGCTGACCACGTACGAGTTTCCCGGGGACGATGCGCCCGTTATCACAGGTTCGGCGCTCAAAGCGCTTGAGTGCGGGTGCGCAAAAAGGGAATGCCCGGACTGCGGGTCGGTTTGGCAGTTGATGGATGCGGTCGACGAATACATTCCCACGCCGCAGCGGGATATCGACAAGCCGTTCCTGATGCCTATCGAGGACGTCTTTACCATCACCGGGCGCGGCACCGTTGGTACCGGGCGGGTGGAGCGCGGCCGGATCAAAGTGGGCGAGGATGTAGAGATCGTAGGATTCGCTGACAAACCGCGCAAGACCGTAGTGACGGGTGTTGAAATGTTCCGCAAGACGCTCGACGAGGGCGTGGCGGGAGACAATATCGGTTGTCTGCTCCGCGGCGTCGACCGGGACGAACTCGAGCGCGGCATGGTGCTTGCGAAGCCGGGAAGCATCAAACCCCACACCAAGTTTTCGGCGGAGGTCTATGTTTTAACCAAGGAGGAAGGCGGGCGCCATACGCCGTTTTTCAACGGTTACCGGCCGCAGTTTTATTTCCGGACAACTGACGTAACGGGAGTGACAAAGCTGCCCGAGGGTGTGGAGATGGTGATGCCCGGCGACAACATCAAGATGGATATTGAACTCATCACGCCGATAGCGATCGAGGAAGGGCTGCGGTTTGCAATTCGCGAAGGCGGCCGTACGGTCGGTGCCGGTGTGGTTACAGGGGTTACAGAGTAACGTCTCTCAGGAGGACTTTAAACAGGATGGCAGGTCAAAAGATCAGAATAAGGCTCAAGGCCTTCGACCATTACATGTTAGACCAGTCGGCCCAGAAAATTGTGGATACGGCCAAGAGGACCGGGGCTGTGGTGGCCGGACCGATACCTCTTCCGACGGAAAAGAGCATCTATACGGTCTTGCGGTCGCCGCACAAGGATAAGGACTCGCGGGAGCAGTTCGAGATCCGGACGCATAAGCGCCTCATCGACATCCTTGAGCCAACGTCGAAGACCGTCGATGCGCTTATGCGTCTCGACCTCCCGGCAGGGGTAGACATCGAAATCAAACTGTAGCAGTGGAGGTGGCACTGGTGAAGGGCATTCTCGGGAAAAAGCTCGGGATGATCCAGTATTTTACCCCCGCCGGTGAGGCGGTTCCGGTAACGGTAATCGAGGCTGGTCCGTGTACGGTAGTCCAGACGAAGACGAGGGAGAAAGATGGATACGAGGCCATTCAGGTGGGTTTCGGCCCGAAACCTGAGCGGTTGACGAACAAGCCCCTCAAAGGGCATTTTGCCCGTGCAGGGGTGAAACCCGTCCGGCACCTGAAAGAGTTTCGGGTGGAGGATGCCAGATCTTACGACTTAGGACAGGAGATTAAGGCGGACATATTCGCTCCCGGGCAGAAGGTCGACGTCACCGGCGTAACCAAGGGGCGCGGTTTCGGCGGTGGGGTAAAGAGGCATGGTTTTCGCCGCGGACCTATGGGGCACGGTTCGAAGTATCACCGTCGCCCCGGCTCGCTGGCGGCGAAAGGTCCGGCCCGCGTTTTCAAAGGCCGGCGGTTGCCGGGTCATTACGGTAACGAGCGGGTGACGGTGCAGAACTTAGAAGTGGTTAAGGTTGATCCCGAGCGCAACATCCTGATGGTGCGGGGTGCAGTGCCGGGCCCCCGCGGCGGACTGTTGATAATCAAGGAAGCGGTTAAGACCGCGGTTAAATAGAAATTTAAGAATTCCTTTGCCGGAAACGGCCCCGTGCCTTATTCCGGCTTACCGGATTCGGAGGCCGGAGGGAAGAGGTCAGAGGCCAGAAGTTCAAGGGGGGAATTCGCCCCGCGAATCCTCGCAACCAATCATTCTGGATTCTGACTCCTGACTTCTGGTATTGGGAGGAGATTGGTTTGCCTAAGATAGGTGTTTTCAATACGGGAGGCGACCAGGTCGAGGAAATTGAACTCCGCGGCGACATCTTCGGGGCTGAGCCGAACCCGGCAGTGCTGCACCAGGCGGTGGTGATGCAACTTGCGAACCGGCGCCGCGGGACGCACGCTACCAAAACCCGGGCGGAAGTCGCCGGCGGCGGCCGCAAGCCATGGCGGCAGAAGGGCACCGGCCGTGCCCGCCACGGCAGTATCCGCTCGCCGATATGGCGGGGCGGGGGGGTAGTCTTTGGTCCGCACCCCCGGGATTACGGGTACACCTTGCCCAAGAAGGTGCGCCGGCTGGCGCTCAAGTATGCGCTTGCGGATAAGGTGCGGAGCGGTAATTTGGTTGTGCTTGACGAACTGCGCCTGCCGGTTCCGAAGACGAAGGAGGCAGTGGCCCTCCTGTCCCGCTTCAGCGCCTTGGAAGGTGCGCTCTTAGTTGACGCCGAAGCGAATGCGGAAGTGAAGTCGGCTGTTGCTAACATTCGGGGGGTCAAGTTCGTGACGGTATCGAACTTGAACGTTTATGACCTTCTGCGCTACCCGAAGCTCATGATTACCAAAGAGGCGCTCGCACGGGCGGAGGAGGCGTTACAATGAAGGACCCGCACGACATTTTAAGGCGCCCGGTCATTACGGAGAAGAGCATGGCGCTTTTGGCGGAGAACAAGTATACGTTTTTTGTGGACCCTAAAGCGACAAAGTTTGAGATCAGGAAGGCTGTGGAAAGCATCTTCAAGGTCAAGGTTTTGAAGGTAAATACGATGCGGGTTAAAGGCAAGGTGAAACGGGTGCGCCGCGCTCCGGGGAGGACCCCGGAACGAAAAAAGGCGATTGTCACTCTGCAGCCGGGGGATAAGATTGAGATTTTCGAGGGCCTGTAAGGGATAGACCGCCAAGACGCTAAGGACACATAAGGAAAGAATCGGTTTGGAAGCAGATTGTCTCAGGGCGTGGTATGGTTATAAGAATCTTAAAATTTAGTGTGGTGTCCCCGAAATTTTTGGAAGGAGGATTTAGGGTGCCGGTAAAAAAGTATAAACCCACATCACCT
>DTYU01000126.1 GCA_012961725.1 Desulfotomaculum sp. | reverse complement strand
GCCGGCAGGCAGGCGGCAGAATCATCGGTTCGCTTCAGGCGTCTAAATGATCCTTCCGGCGTGGATAATGTAGCTCCAGTTCCGCCCGTCGTTATTGTCCCATCTGTCCATGTTGCTGCGGAAACAAAAGTTGAGCCGCTCCTCGTCGAAAGGCACCTCGACCGTTTTTATCCAACCCCAGCCGGTGCGGGACATTTTCAGATCCTGAACCCGGTGCCAGTCATGCGCCGGGCCGTAACCGAGATGCAGGAACATCTTATCCGCCTCTCGCGCCAGCTCTCCGTTATAAAAGATGGTAATTTCGTCGCCGGCGGTAACCGGGACAGGCTCAACCACCACCCCGCCGGGAAGGTTCGGTACATACCTCTCCCCCACCCGCTCTCTTTGAAGCTCGTAATCGGTATGCTCCATCGTGACTCTTGCCTCCTTGATAGACTGTTTTGCTGCACCGAGCAGCAATAATAGTATTCCCCCGGAATCTTATGATAATCGGCCAGAGGCAAGAGACGGGATGAAGAAGACAAGTCGCTTTGCGCCAAAAGCAAAATGAAGAATGAAAATAGATCTTGCCTTTTTCAATTTGCATTTTTCACTTTACATTGAGCCATCGCGCTTAACAGTTCCTCCACCGCCTGGCGGCTGTTATCAAGCAGGCGCTCCACTTCCTTTGCCGTGGCGGCGTCAACATGGACCCCCGCAACGACCACCACCGGCTGTCCCAAGGCGACGGCCAGTCGCTCGGCAGCCGGCCGCGCAATCTCGTCGTCGCGGTGACCGTAAAGCGGCACAACGGTCGTGCTCGCCCTCAGCTTACCGGGCTCTGAGAGGCTTGGTCTTGGCAGCGATAAGGCAACCGCCCCGACGTGAGGCCTTTCCCCGCCTAAGACCTGCACTATCAGCCCTTCCTCCGTAAGCGTCGCCAGCGCTTCTACCGTGTACCTTCCTTCACCGGCCTTTGCAGTAAATGTCTTCAGCATTCGGCCACCCCTACAATCGTCATTCTACCGCGTTTTCTCGCCGGAGACTGCCTTTGGGACCTTTTCCGGCCCACGAATTAATCCTTCGCCGCCGGTCCCTGCTGCTTCTTCGCCAGCACCCGCTTGTCCCCCACCCTTTTGGTGACCCGCCTTTGGTCCAGGAACTCAAGCAGCGGCAGGGTGTACTTCCGTGAGGTGTTCAAGAGGTCGCGCACCTCGGCTAATGAAAGCTCTTCTCGTTCCTTGAGTGCACCTACAATCATTTTCTCGGCTTCCGCCAAAACCTCGCGGTGGAAACAAACGTCTTCACTTAGCTTCACAAGGACACCGGTACGCAGAAGGTACGCCAGGAACTCCGCGGCCTCTTCGGCGTTCAAACCCAACTGGGACGCGGCGTCCGGCCAGTTTGGCGGCTGGCACCCGGCCTGGCGGTAGATCTCTGCCGCTCTCTGCAGGCTCTGCAACGTTTCATTCGAGAGACTGCCGCCCTTACCCGGCACCGCAACCACCTGCGACTGCAACTCTACAGCCCCGTCTGCCGCCATGGCCTGCAAAAGCGACTGGAATACCCGGCTGCCTATCCCGGAAATGAGGCGCGAGCGAAGCTCTTCCTTTGGATACCCCTCCCGCAAGGGAAACTGCTCATGATAGGCCTGCACCAGTCCCCGAACCCTTTGTTTCAGCCTTTCGTAATGAACGGCATCAAAAACAAAGGTCTGATTCTCAACAGTCAGCACCCTTAACTTACCCGCAACAGAAAGCTCCGCCACGCCATCAGCGACAGACTTCAGGTCAAGGCCAAGAGCGGCTGTGAGTTCGCCGATCTCAACAGGGGCTCCTGAAGCGTTCAGGTATAAGCTCACTTTTTCTTGCGGCGTTCCCGCCTCCAGCGTCCGAAGAAAGCTTATTACGTTCCCCTTGAACCGCTTGTGCCGCCGGGCCACGGGGCTAAGCACCACCCCGCCTCCTATGGTGATGACGGGGGAGACCGACCGCAACACAAACCGGTCCCCCCGCCCCGCAACCACCGGCTCCTCCATTACCAACTGCGCATAGCAGGAGGTTCCGGGCTCAAGCTCATCCCGGTCAAGGAGCACGGCGCGGCCCATGATCTCTGCAGTCCCGATGTGCAAGCGCATCCGGCCGCGGTTTTTAAAAGGCTTAGCCCCCGCCAGGAGAAAAAGCCTTACATCCAACAGGACCGAGGGGGTAAAGGCTCTTGGCGTGGCTATCACATCGCCGCGGCGGACCGCCTGTTTTTCCACCCCGGCAAGATTAACCGCCACACGCCGGCCGGCTTGCGCCGCCTGAGTCTTTGTGCCGTGAACCTGGAGGGAGCGGACCCTCGCCTGGGTACCCTGGGGTAGGATCTCAAGGGTGTCTCCCTCCTTTACCGTTCCGGAGACGAGCGTCCCGGTTACCACCGTACCGAAGCCGGAGATGGTGAATACCCGGTCTACCGCTAACCGCGCCGGCCGGTCGGATGGCCTTTCCCGTACGGCCTGAACCAACCCGTCGATAACCCGCAGCAGCTCTTGAAGCCCGACACCCGAGACGGCCGAAACCGGAACGACAGGGGCACCGGCCAGCGAGGTAGTCTCAAGATAGCCGCGCACTTCATCTGAAACAAGATTCAACCACTCTTCATCCACTAAGTCTATCTTGGTCAGGGCGACAGCCCCGCAGTTGATCCCCAGAATCTGGACAATATCCATGTGCTCCCTGGTCTGAGGCATGACGCCCTCGTCCGCGGCAACCACCAACAGCACCATATCGATGCCGCCAACACCGGCAAGCATGTTCTTGATAAAGCGCTCGTGTCCGGGCACATCGACAATGCCCGCCCTTATTCCGCTCGGCAGATCGAGGTAAGCGAAACCGAGTTCGATCGAGATGCCGCGTTCCTTCTCTTCTTTGAGGCGGTCGGTGTCGATGCCCGTCAGCGCCTTTATGAGCGCGGTCTTGCCATGGTCTACGTGTCCCGCGGTGCCGATGGTGACATGTTTCATTCGGTTTTCATCCTTCAAGATGACGCTTGATACAG
>DTYU01000125.1 GCA_012961725.1 Desulfotomaculum sp. | reverse complement strand
GGCCGGCATACGGTTTTCTTTCCCGCACCCTGCGGGCGCGCAGCACCTGCAAAAGTTCGCTCTTGCTGCCCGAGAACCTTGTTTCGAGCGGAACGGACAGAAGGCAAACAGTACCGGTCTGAAGAACCATCGCCACCAGTCCTCCTAAGCTGTGCCCTATCGCGGCCGCATACCCTGCGGTCTTGAGGCCGGCGGTAAACTCCCGGACGGTTTCGCCGGTAAGCATCTCCGGGTGGGCGCCGTGCCCGGGCAGATCGGGGATGCAGGCCGCGTACCCGGCGGCGGCCGCGGCCAGTCCCAGGCCGAGGGCCTCTTCCTTTGTCCCCCCGTAGCCGTGGAGGACCACGGCGCTCTTTCGGCTGCCTTCAGGCAGAAGCAGGTAAGCCGGTGCGCCGGTGACAAAGGCCTGTTTTATGACTATGCTCTTGTCCCCCAGCACGATTCCCGCCGTCAACCCGCTGCCTCCCGGATGCTTTCGGCCACCACGGCGCAGAGTCTTCTCAAGTCTTCTTCCGGGATAACGAGCGGCGGCATGAGGACGAGGACGTCGCCCAGCGGCCGGATAATTACCCCCTTCTCCCGTGCCTTGAGGATCACGCGCCGTCCCGTCCGCCGGGCAAGCGGAAACGGCGCCTTCGTTTTCTTATCCTTGACGAGCTCTATCCCCACCATAAAGCCCGCCTGGCGTATATCCCCCACGTGGGGCAGCTCCATAAAGTCGTGAAGGAGTTCTTCGAGCCTTTTTATCTTTGGCCGGAGCCTTTCCAGCACCGCCTCCTCTTCAAAAAGGCTGAGGTTTGCGAGGGCCGCCGCGCATGCCAGCGGGTTTCCGGTATACGTATGCCCGTGAAAGAAGGTCTTCAGCTCCTCATACTCCGCATAGAAAGCGTCGAAAATCCTTTTTGAGGTTAACGTAGCGGCGAGGGGCAGGTAGCCGCCGGTGATTCCCTTGGCCACGACCATCAGATCGGGAGATACACCTTCGTGCTCGCAGGCAAAGAGCCTGCCGGTCCTGCCGAAACCGGTGGCAACCTCATCGGCGATGAGGAGGATGCCGTAGGTGTCGCACAGTTTGCGCAGGTGGCTAAGGTACCCCTGCGGCCAGGTAAGCATACCCGCAGCACCCTGAATCACCGGCTCGATGATTACGGCAGCCAATTCACCTGCATGCCGGTCTATCATCCGGGTGACGGCATCGAAGCATTCGCGGCCGCACTCTTGGGGCCCCGGACCGCCGTACGGGCAGCGGTAGCAGTAAGCCGACGGGACCTTAAGCGAACTCACCACGAGAGGCCCGTAAATCGAATGGAAAAGCTCCGACCCGCCGACGCCGACCGCACCTAAGGTATCGCCGTGATAGGCGTTGTAAAACGAAAGGAAGCGTTTTTTCTCAGGCACCCCTGTGTTATGCCAGTACTGGAAGGCGATCTTGAGCGCAATCTCGACGCCGGTGGAGCCGTTGTCGGAGTAAAACACCCGTTCGAGCCCAGACGGGGCGATCTCGACGAGTCTTTCCGCGAGCAGGATCGATGGGACGTTTCCCAGCCCAAGGAGGGTCGAGTGGGCGATTTTTCTTAATTGTTCCTGAATGGCCCGGTCAAGTGCGGGCACGCGGTGTCCGTGCACCGTAACCCAGAGGGAGCTTATTCCGTCAAGATAGCGCCGGCCGCTGATATCCGTCAGGTAGCACCCTTCCCCTGCGGCGATGATGGGGGCGTCCTCGCCCGCGTATTCCTTCATCTGGGTGAAGGGGTGCCAGATGAGGGTACGGTCTGACTTCTTCAGGCGGTCGATCTCTTCAGGCGAGTAAACCGGCGGCATCTTGTCCATTACAGGTTTGCCCCCTTCGGGGTCAGGTCAGCGAGCAGTTCGTCAAGCCGGTAGGTTTCGTTTAGCCTGCGGGCCGCTTCTTTCAGGAGGGTGATGTCGGGGTTTTCCGGGTCAAGCCCGGCAATCTCCGGCACCAGAGCCAAAACCGGGATGCCGCTGTATTCGGCGATGGCCTTGGGGTTATTTCTCTCGACGAGGCCGGGGTTTTCCGGGTAACGGTTAATCATTACGCCGGCGACGTGCAGATC
>DTYU01000124.1 GCA_012961725.1 Desulfotomaculum sp. | reverse complement strand
CTATAAAAACAGTATGGAAAGAGGGCTGAAGTCTCAAACCACCGTGAAGGAGCCATAATTTAGTATGGTGTCCCCGTAATTTTGACCAATTTAGTATGGTGTCCCCGTAATTTTGACTGGAGGAGAGGTAAGGTTGAACAGTGTTGGTATCGGCATCTTGGGTTTAGGAACGGTGGGGCGGGGGGTCTACCGGGTCTTGCAAAAGAACCGGGAATTGATCGCCGCCCGACTGGGCACCCCGCTTGAGGTGGTGAAGATTCTTGTAAGGGACACAGGGAAGGAAAGGGGGATAACCCTTCTCCCCGAACTGCTTACCACCGACCCGGCGGCGGTGCTGGAAGACCCAGGGGTGAGCATCGTGGTCGAGGTGATGGGCGGGATCGAACCGGCGCGGCGGTATGTACTCGAGGCGCTTTCCCACGGGAAGAGTGTTGTCACCGCGAACAAAGACCTGATGGCGGTTTGCGGGCAGGAGCTTTTTGCCGGGGCGGCCGCGACCGGTGCCGACCTGTTCTTTGAGGCGAGCGTAGCCGGCGGGATACCGGTTGTTAAGATTTTAAAGGAGGCTTTGGCCGGGAACCGGATATTGGAAGTCATCGGGATCATCAACGGCACCACGAACTACATTCTGTCAAAGATGAGCGATGAGGGTGCCGATTTTGATACGGTTTTGCGGGAGGCGCAGGAGAGAGGTTATGCGGAAGCCGATCCCGCCAGCGATATTGAGGGCCTAGACGCAGCAAGAAAGATAGCGATCTTGGCTTCGATAGCGTTCAACACCCGGGTAATGCTCGACGATGTTTACGTGGAGGGTATCACTAAGATAAGGCCGGAGGATATCAAATACGCCCGGGAGTTAGGATACGTGATAAAGCTGTTGGGCATTGCAAGGGAGACGCCTGGAGGGATAGAGGTCCGCGTCCACCCGGCGCTGGTTCGCTGTGGGCACCCGCTTGCGGCGGTGAGCGACGTCTTCAACGCGGTTTTTACACGCGGTGACGCGGTCGGGGAGACGATGTTTTATGGGCGGGGGGCCGGGGAACTGCCCACGGCAAGCGCCGTAGTAGGCGACATTATCGCAGCGGCGCGGAATATCCGGTGCAACGCAAGGAGAATCTTGGGGTGCACCTGTTTTGAACGCAAGCCGGTGCGGCCGATAACCGCAATCGAATCCTGCTATTACCTGAGGCTGCGGGTGATAGACAGGCCGGGGGTTTTAGCCGGGATAGCGGGGGCTTTCGGGAACAACAGCGTAAGCCTGGCGGCGGTAATCCAAAAGACGACCGGGGTGGTAGCGGAGCTTGTCTTGGTGACACACCGTGTACGGGAGGCAAACCTCCGGGCGGCGGTCGAAGAACTGCGCTGTCTGCCGACGGTGGAAACGGTGGCGAATATCATCAGGGTGGAGGAGTAAGCCGTGCCCGGCGGTTTGCGGAGCTACGTCAGCGTGAAAGTGCCGGCTACCACGGCAAACCTCGGGTCCGGATGCGATTGCCTCAGTCTTGCGCTGGCGCTTTACAACACGGTTACCCTCGGGCTGTCCGGCGCAGGGTTGGCCATAAGTGTGTACGGGGAAGGCGAAGGTCAAATTCCCGCGGACGGTTCAAACCTTGTATGGCAAGCGGTCAAGCGGCTGTGGCGGAAGTGCGGTTTTGCAATGCCGCCTGGGATAGCCCTGACCTTAGAGAACGAGATCCCGGTGGGGGCTGGGTTGGGTTCAAGCGCCGCGGCCATTGTCGGCGGTTTAATGGCGGCGAATGCCATCGCCGGGGACCGGTTTTCAGCCCAGGATATCCTCACTCTCGCAACGGGATTAGAGGGACACCCGGACAACGTTGCCGCTGCATTGTTCGGCGGTTTGACAGTGGTTGTATCGGAAGAAAACCGTCTAAGATGGCTGAAGATACCGGTTGACCCTGCGCTTGCGGCGGTGATTGCCGTTCCCGACCTGCGGATTTCAACGCAGGACGCCCGGCGCATCCTGCCGGCCGATTGCCGCAGAGAGGACGCCGTCTACAACGTCGGCCGGGCGGCGCTGTTAGTGGGGGCGGTTGCGTCGAGGCGGTATGAACTCTTAGTGACGGCGATGCAGGACAGATTATACCAGCCCTACCGTGCCTCTTTAGTACCCGGCCTGGATAAAGTAATGGAGGCTGCCGTCGAAGCAGGGGCATTCGGCGCGGCGCTCAGCGGCGCGGGGCCGGCGGTGGTGGCGATCACCGGCGGGAACACAGAGGCGGTTGGCGCGGCCATGGCAGGGGCATTTCGTAATGCAGGGGTGAATGCACGGGTGTTTACCCTTGGGGTGGACAATCACGGTGCCATAGAATGATTCAGGTATTAACCCTCTCCCTGCTAATTGCATAAATGATTAGCCGGAGAAAAATTTTCGGGTGGGAATACAGGATGTTGATCGTTCACAAATACGGCGGGAGTTCGGTGGCTCATGCCTCCCGGATCAAGCAGGTCGCAGCGCGCGTGTGGCAGGCGCGCCGGGAGGGGAACGACGTCGTGGTGGTTGTTTCGGCCATGGGAGACACCACGGACGACCTGATAGCCCTGGCGGGGCAGGTAACCGCAGAGCCGGGAAAGCGTGAAATGGACCAACTGCTGAGCACCGGGGAGCAGGTTTCGATCGCCCTCTTGACCATGGCCCTGCAGGCCTTGGGAGCAGACGCGGTTTCTCTTACGGGGCGGCAAGCGGGGATCGCCACCGACGGCGTTTACGGGAAGGCGGCGATTACGGGCATCGATACCGGGCGGCTGCGGGATGAGCTTGCCGCCGGCAGGATAGCGGTTGTTGCCGGCTTTCAGGGGCTTGCGCCGAACGGAGATGTTACGACCTTGGGCAGGGGGGGCTCGGACACCACGGCAGTGGCGCTGGCAATAGCGCTCAGGGCGGACCGGTGTGAGATTTTCACAGATGTTGAGGGGGTCTACACCGCCGATCCGCGGGTGGTGCCTGAGGCTAAAAAACTGCCGCTGATTTCGTACGACGAGATGTTGGAGCTTGCCAGTTTGGGGGCGGTGGTACTGCACCCGCGGTCGGTGGAGCTGGCTAAGCTCCACGGCTTGCCGCTGGTGGTCAGGTCGAGCTTTAACAATAAACCGGGGACTTTCGTGAGGGGGGATTCGGGGATGGAGCGAACGCATCTGGTGAGCGGGGTGGCACACGATCTGAATGTTGCCAAAGTAGGCCTTTTTGACGTATTAGATCAGCCCGGCATAGCCCACCGCCTCTTTGCCGCGCTGGCGGCGGAGCAGGTGAATGTTGATATGATCATTCAGGGGGCGACACGGAACGGCCAAAACGATATCGCCTTTACAGTAAAAAGAGACGACCTGAAAAGGGCGCTTGCGGCGGTGGAAGCGATTAAGGAAGCGGTAGGCGCCAAGGGGTACACCTACGACGACCACGTGGGAAAGGTTTCGATCGTGGGGGCTGGCATGGTGACGCGGCCCGGCGTCGCGGCGGCGATGTTTGAAGCGCTTGCCGCTGAAGGCATTAATATTGAGATGATCAGCACTTCGGAGATTAAGGTTTCCTGTATCGTCAAGGAAGCGGAGGTGCCGCGCGCCGTTCGGGCGCTGCACAGACGGTTCGGTTTGGATGCGTTGGGCAAATAAAGATGGTGCGATTCCTGTCAAAAAAGCCGCGGCTGCGGTGTTTTTATTTAAAAAGAGAGCGAGGCGCGCTTTGGTGAGCCGCACCGGTGCGGAGGAAAAAGAGGCGGCTTTTCGCGAGCTTTTCACCAAGCATTACCCGGGGCTTTGCCGCCGGTTGCTGCCTTACTTGGGTGATCGAACCTCGGTCGAGGATGTGGTTCAGGAGGCCTTTATCCGGCTTTACTTCAGACCCCCGGCACAGCAGGAAAACATCCCCGGCTGGCTTTTTCGGGTGGCGGTCAACCTTGCCTATAACCACGTTCGGAGCGAGGAGAGGCGCAGGAAACGGGAGTACCAGGTCGCGGCATGGGGCCCAGAAACGGGAGATAACGAGGTTTTGCGGCAAGAGGAGATTGCGCAGGTGCGCCAAACGCTTGGCCGGATGGCACCACGGGACCGTTTCTGCCTTTTGCTGCGCGCCCACGGGTACGGTTATGCCGAGATAGCGGCGGTCTTACAGGTTGAAAGGAGTTCGGTCGGGACGATTCTTGCCCGCGCGCGGGAAAGGTTTCGCCGTGAGTTCAGCGGCTGCGAGAGGAGTGTTACAAGAAACAGTTCCGAGCAAAACCTATAAAGGGGTCTCAAAGTAAAGGTGAGGATGATGTGTTACAACAAGGGAACACTGCAGGCTTTTTTGGATAAGGAGCTTCCGGCGAAAGAGATGGATGCCGTCGGTGAGCATCTTTTAGGATGCGCGGCCTGCCGTTTAACGCTCGAGGAGTTGGAGAGCAACGCCGCGTATGTCGATGCAGCCATAAAGGAATACACCGCGGGTGTCGTTTTTGGAGAAGACGCTGTGAAGAGCGGCTGGGAGCGGTTCAAGGAAAAACGGGTGCGGCGCGGCCGGCGGCATCTGCTAACGACTGCTTTGAGGAGCAGGCGCATCGCCGCAGTAGCTGCCGCCGCGTCACTGATCGCGGTGTTCATTATGGGTAGTTTTGTAATGGGGCCGGGCATACAAAGAAAGGCTGCAGAAGTAGAAGCTCCACTGGTGGAGGAGCAGGCTGCAAAGCCGGCTTCGGACGAAAAAGACCGCCACGGAGCGCCTTCGCCCTTGGAGGAGCCTCTGACAAGCGGCAATTGGGCCCCTGAAGGAAGCGGTGCCCCGCGCATGGCGGCGCCCTATGAAGAGAGGCACGGGAAAGGTGAGGCGGTTCCGGACACTCTGAGTGCAGTGGGGTTTGGTATCTCTTCCCATACCCCCATAGACCCGGCCACCGTGTGCGAGGTTTCATACAGTGCCGCTGATGGGGCTCCGGTACCGGTGACCGATGCGGAGAGGGAGCAATTGGTTGCCCGGTTCAACAGCGGCACTGTGACGGGACCGCGCCTGCGAGCTACGGAGGAACAGCAGGAGCAAGCCGGCGCGGTGCTGAGATTCACCTTGGCTGACGGCACAGTGATTGCGGTCGTCTACCTGAATGCGGAAGAGGTTGCGGTCGAGCGGCCGGAAGGCAGCTACTCTCTTCGGTCGCCGGAGCTGGCTTCATTCCTGTACGGAAGCCAATAATCATCTCACCGGGAACGCTGTTTGCCTGTCTCGCATTCCTTTACGTCGAGTTGAGTGCCGGGCGACGGAGAAGTAGCCAGTGTTATTAAAGGGAAAAAATGAAACCCAGAAGTTAGAATCTGGTGTCTTTGCGAGCTTTGGGCGAGTTTTTGAGCAAACCGGCGAGGTCAGTGAAGAGTTCGCCTTTTTGCTCTTGTTTTTTCCGGCCGGCAAAGGCCGCCGCAAAAGCGTATACCGAATCGATAAACGCCTGCGTTTCCCGGGAAGGAGGGGCTTCCGCGGCAACGCCTGCTTCCTCGCTGTTGAAATAAGCGGCAAGCGCAAGGCGGAGGTCTCCCCCGCTGCGGTCTAACAGAAGGCGCAGGTACCGCGCCCCGCCGAAGATATTTTCCACCGGGTCGAATGGGTCTTGCAGCCGCAAGAGCCTTGCCACGCCGGGGGAAAGTTGCATCAAACCCAATTTTCCTGCCGGGGAAACCATATCCGCCCGGAGCCCTGAAAGAGCCTCACCGATGGCTTTGAGCAGTGCCGGAGACAAGGAGTAGCGACTGCCTGCAGCCCGGAAAACGGCGTTCAGTGAGTTGCCGTTTAGACGCGGCGCCGCCCGCCAGGTGGAGACCGGGTCAACGAGATCTTTTGGCATGAATGCACCTGCGG
Organism: Desulfotomaculum sp.; assembly: GCA_012961725.1. Classification (GTDB taxonomy): domain Bacteria; phylum Bacillota; class Desulfotomaculia; order Desulfotomaculales; family Ammonificaceae; genus DTYU01. The sequence goes on along the minus strand of DTYU01000124.1, from coordinate 13,473 downwards.
GATTGCCTGGCTTGTGCTGCAGCCATTTTTTGTCGAGCAACCGAATATTGCCCCCTATAAATGTTGACCTATGTTAAATTCGGTGGACGCCGGCAACATCCTCTATCACAATTCTTGTTGTTTTGTCGCAAGGAGTCGGTTGGGAATATAATCAAAAAATCTGTCGTATCTGGCAGAGTCTGATAAGGCCGTGTAAAGGAAGGTTGACGAGACTCCCCCGTTACGCTTTATCGATACAGGTGGCAATATGTTTAAAATCTTTAGAGGAAATCTATAGGGAGGCCGTTAGATATTGACTTTTTCCCATTACGGGCAAGATTGTTCGTGAGCGGAGCACATTGTTTGTGACAGCATTCTGCAAAATACATCAAAAAATGGCTAATCTGGTGATATTGACAAATTAGAGGCTGTGTGTTAGTCTTGACCGAGATTTGGCTAAGATGGGGGATAGAATAAGGTGGTTCGTTTTTCCAAGGAAGGATACAATAGCCTACAGAAGGTCGTGCAGGGTATCGGCGGGCTCTTGCTTTCATTAGAGGATTATGCCGGCAACGATTTGCAAAACGTTCCTTGTTTGGTAATTAGCTACCAAATGCGTACCCTTTTAATGGGCATAAAGGGTTTTTCCGAACTGCTTTTTTTAAAGCACGGTAATGACTTTCCGGGAGATGTGTTGGAGTACTTGCATTATATCCGGGAGGCGAGCCAAAAACTTGAGCGGCTTTTGGTAAGTAGCATCGAGAGGCAACTGCAGAGCTGCAAGCGATGCAAGCCGGTGGTTCCCGCTGAAGAACTGGTGGTAAACTGCTGTAAAATCATGGAGAATAAGGCCGACTTAAGAGGCGTTGAGCTGGCGGTGAAGGTTTTACCCGGGGCAAAGGCTGTCATGGTTAGAGACGTATTGCTGACGGAAACGCTGACGGGCCTGCTGCTTTTTGCGGTTGAGATGACTCCCGCCGGGGGAAGGGCGGGTTTGGCGTGTTCTCCGGCGGATAGAAACGTTCTGTTTACTGTCTGGCATAATTTATCCCCAGGGTGGCGGATGAACGAACGAGGGTATTTAGGTTCGAGCAACAACAACCTGGGAAAGGAGCAAGTTTTATTCTTGGCACGTGAGTTGACAAAGTTAAACGGCGGGCGCTTCTGGGTCGAGTGCACACTCGGAGAAGTCAGCAGCTTCCGCCTGCTGGTACCACCGGCACAAACCGACGAAAATGCCTGACTCGTCAGCAGACGAGGGTTTTCCCCGCACACAAACTCACAAAGACACAAGGTTTTTAAGTGGTACGTTCGACGTTTGTTGATAATTAAAGAAAGACCTTTAGCCGCATGCGTTGACAGGATCGCCTTTCGCCGGTTATAATAACTCATATTTTTGCGGAGTTCTTCAATTTTCCACAAACCGGAGGGTATGTTGTTGTACCCAGACATTGAAAGGGTGCTTTTAACGCGCCAGCAGATTCAGGAGCGGGTTGCTGTGCTGGGGGAGGAGATCTCTGCAGACTACCGGGGCAAGGAACTCCTTGCAATAGGCGTACTTAAGGGGTCGGTGGTTTTTTTGGCCGACCTTCTGCGCGTTTTGACGGTCCCGGTGGAATTAGACTTCATCGCCGTCTCCAGTTATGGTTCCTCAAGCACCTCAAGCGGAGTAGTACGGTTTCTCAAGGATCTTGATAAGAGCGTCACGGGACGCGAGGTCCTGCTGGTAGAAGATATCGTTGATACCGGCTTGACTTTGAAATGCATTGCCGAGCATTTGCTTTCGCAGGGGCCGGCAGGGTTTAAGGTTTGCGCGCTGTTGGATAAGCCCTCCCGGCGCAAGGTGCCGGTGAAGATCGATTACTTAGGCTTTTCCGTTCCAGACCGGTTTCTGGTCGGCTACGGCTTGGACTATGCCGGACGTTACCGGAACCTGCCGGACATCTGTGTTTTGCAGCGCGAGGTTTATGAAGGCGGGAAATGAGTTGCAGGACCCGAGGAAAGAGCTAATTTTGCTGCTTGATTTCGGCGGCCAGTATACACAGCTTATCGCCCGGCGCGTAAGGGAGTGCCGGGTTTACTGTGAGATTATCCCTTATTATACACCGCTCGAACGGATTAGCTCGCGCAAGCCGTGCGGCATTATCCTTTCGGGCGGGCCGTCGAGCGTTTATGAGGAGAACGCGCCGGCTCTGCCGCTTGCGGTTTTCGAGATGGGTGTTCCTGTGCTGGGGATATGCTACGGGATGCAGTTGATGGGGCATCTTTTGGGCGGCAGGGTGGTTCGTGCCAGTCACCGCGAGTACGGCAGAGCACGTATTGGGATTACTGGCAGTGAAGGGCTTTTTAAGGGATTGGCGGGGAAAACTTGGTGCTGGATGAGCCACGGTGACCGGGTGGAGGCGGTCCCGCCGGGCTTTGTTGTATCGGCAAGTACCGATTCGGCCCCCATTGCCGCAATGGAAGACAACACCCGCAGGCTGTATGCGGTTCAGTTTCACCCAGAGGTTGTGCATACACCGGAAGGCAGGCGGATGATAGAGAACTTTCTCTATGGGATTTGCGGGTGCGGCGGCACCTGGACCATGGGCTCTTTTTTGGCGGCGGCTGCAGCGGAAGTACGGGAAACGGTCGGTCACGGGAGCGCCATCTGTGCCTTGAGCGGTGGGGTGGATTCTTCGGTTGCTGCGGTTTTAGTGTACCGGGCGATAGGCGAAAGGCTGACCTGTGTCTTTGTCAACCACGGGCTGTTGCGGGAAGGAGAGCCGGAATCGGTGCGAGAGGCCTTTAGGCGCCTCGGCATCCCGATAGTCTATGTCGATGCGAAGGACCGCTTTTTAAAAAAACTCGCAGGGGTGGCGGAGCCCGAAGCGAAGCGGCGGGTTATCGGCGCGGAGTTTATCCGGGTTTTTGAGGAGGAAGCGCGGAAACAGGGTAATGTGGAGTTTTTGGTCCAGGGGACGCTTTACCCGGACGTGGTCGAAAGCGGTACGGCTACGGCAGCGCGGATCAAGTCTCACCATAACGTGGGCGGGCTGCCGGCGGATATGCCGCTTAGGCTGGTGGAGCCGCTCCGCTGGCTGTTCAAGGATGAGGTGCGCGAACTCGGTCGGGAACTCGGCCTGCCGGAGGAGATCATCTGGCGGCAGCCTTTTCCGGGGCCGGGGTTAGCGGTGCGGATCTTAGGACCGGTGACCGAAGAGAAGCTCAACGTCTTGCGGCGGGCCGACGCCATTGTAACAGGGGAAATCAAGCAGGCGGGGCTTGACCGGAGGGTCTGGCAGTATTTCGCCGTCCTTCCGGATATCCGCAGCGTCGGTGTGATGGGTGACGCGCGCACATACGCGCATACCGTTATTGTGCGGGCGGTGGAGAGCCAGGACGGGATGACCGCGGACTGGGCGCGCCTGCCGCATGATCTGCTCGAGCGGATGGCTGCCAGGATTGTGCGTGAGGTGCCCGGGGTGAACCGGGTGGTGTATGACATCACCTCGAAACCTCCTGCCACGATAGAATGGGAGTAAAGCTGTCAAACGTATTGCCGTGAGGCCGGCCGGTAGTATATAATAGAATTTGCTAAGCCGTGACGAAGGGCGGCATAGCCAAGTGGCCAAGGCGACGGTCTGCAAAACCGTTATGCGGCGGTTCGAATCCGCCTGCCGCCTCCAAAAGATGTAGAAGCGGCAAGGGTTTCCGGGCTGGAACTTTTGTGCCGCTTTCGTTTTCGGTGTGGTTTTGGGGATCCGTTATCACTACGCACGCGGAAATTTTGGTGAAAGGGGAATCTTACTATGCCGCGCGGCGCAGGCGGAGGAGGAAGGGGAATCGGCGGCGGTAGAGGCGGCGGTCAGGGTGGTGGCGGCGGTAGAGGCGGCGGCCGTGGCGGCGGGAAAGGACGCCGTCCGCTGGGCACACCGGGCGCGGGTGTTGGTCGGGGCGGGGTGTGCGTCTGCCCCCAATGCGGCGCGCAGGTGCCGCACCGGCCGGGTACACCCTGTCTGGAGGTTAGTTGCCCGCAGTGCGGGTCTAAGATGACCCGCGGATAGCGCCGTGCCGGCTTGCAGAACGCTCTTTTAGCTCTGGCACTCACCGACGTGAGTGCCAGAGCTTTTTATATGCCGTTCCTTCGAAATCTTTCCGTTCAAAGATCCCGGATGCTGAATACATGCAGGGCATCGGGAGGCCAGCTGGTTTTCTCGTAATCTCCCGCCACAAACACCGGTTCCTTGGTTCCCAGAATGTTTAAAATATTACTTTTTTTATTCCTGTTGAAGGATATTGGAGAAGATGGTCGAAATAAGTAGGTAAGCCAATAACCGTAAGGCCAACGATTAAGGCTGGCTTGGTTCTCCGGGCATGGGGTTTCAGCATCGCTTTTAAGTGTGTCAGGGAAAGGGGGGAGAGTTTTACGCAGCAGGGAAGGTCGTAGCCGGGTTAAGAGTTTTAGGAGGGTTCGTTATGAAGAAATCCCTGTGTTTATTTTGTTTGGTGGTGCTCATTTTTGCAGTTTGTGCGATTGCAACAGTACCCGCTTCGGGAAGTACAGAAACCCCCTTTGGAAGCCGAACCCTGTCGTACGGCATGACGGGTACCGACGTCAGGCAGTTGCAGACCTGCTTGACCGAACTCGGCTACTATAAAGGAACCCGTATTTCGGTGTATTTCGATCATCGAACGAGGCAGGCCGTAACCGCTTTTCAAAAAGACTATCAACTGCATGTAAACGGTATCTTGGACGAGGGCGATTACGCTAAGATCGCCGGGTTGCTAAATCTTCAGCCCCAGGCCCCGCCGGAGACTGAGCCTGAACCCGCGCCGGAGCCTCCTGCAGCGCCGCAGTATGCTGCGTATGTGGTGCAGCCGGGCGACACCTTCTACCTGATCGCGCAGAGGCATGACGTTTCGCTGGACAGCCTGTTGGCGGCGAACCCGGGCGTCGACCCTTACATGCTGCAGGTTGGGCAGACGGTAAAGATCCCCGTTGCCGCCGCCGAACCCGAACCGACGCCGGAACCTGGGCCCGAAGCGGCCCCCCATGTCTTAGGCTACTGCGCGATAGACTATACCGGGGACTCCCGGTCATACGGCTCTCTGAATACTTACGGCGACCGGATCAGCAGCATCGCTACCTTTTCGTTTTTGGTGGACGGCTTCGGCAACGTCACCGGTTCCGCTCCCCGGGACGCCGTCGGGCTGGCCTTAGAAAAAGGTGTCATTCCACTGGCCATGATACATAACTACCGCGACGGCGGGTTCAGTTCTGCAGACGCGCATGAGCTTTTGTCAAACAGGGCCAACCGGCAGCGACTGATCCAAAGGATGATAACCATCCTCAAGGATGAGGGGTATCAGGGTGTTAACATCGACCTCGAAAACATTCCGTATACAGACCGCAGTTATTATACCGCTTTGATTAGGGAGTTCAAAGCAGCCCTGGAGCCTTTGGGCTATCTGACTGTGGTTTCCGTACCGGCCAAGGCCTCCGACGCACCTACAGCCGCCTGGTCCGGAGCATTCGACTACCGGGCCATCGGTGCGTCTGCCGACTGGGTTCAGATTATGACCTACGATGAGCACTGGGCCGGCGGGGTACCGGGGCCGATCGCTTCGCTGCCCTGGGTCCAGAGCGTGATAAAATATGCGGTCAGCGTGATCCCGAAGGAGAAGATCCTGCTTGGCATTGCCACCTACGGCTACGACTGGGGTTCCGGCACTGCCGAGGTCCTCACCTATCAGTCGGTTAACGACTTGGTAAAAGCATATGAGGTGCGACCTCATTGGCACGAAATTTACGGGGAGCCGTTCTTTTACTACTACAAAGACGGTGTTAAGCACGAGGTGTGGTACGAAGACGCAGCTGCCGCAAGCTTGAAATTGGACCTCGTTAATGAGTACGGCCTAAAAGGGATAGGGATCTGGCGCTTGGGCTTTGAGGACGCAACTTTTTGGCAGGCCGTCGCCGAGAAGTTGTAATAAACCATAAGATACCGGCGCGTGTTTCACCGGACAGCTTACATAGCTGTCCTCTTTTTTGCCTAAATATTGAGGTTTTTTATTTCGGCTGAATAGGGAAAATTAAAAAAGGTCAACCGGTCTGCCTTTTTGCAGACAGGCGAGGGAACGGACCTGCTTGCGGCAGGCAGGAAGTGAGATCTGTTGCCCGGGGGGAGGCGGTTTTTGTGGCGGTCGAGGGGGTAAAACCGGCGGATCGGGTGCTGGTTGATAAGATCGAACGGCTCAGCGTGGCGATGGAAAAGATGAGGCTGGCCGAATACGTTCGGCTGCTTGAAAATCCGTGGCGGCTGATGTATATCAACCTGATCGCCGGTATCGCCCGCGGCGTGGGCATCGCCATCGGATTTACCATCCTGGGGGCAGCGGTTGCCTATCTCCTGCGAAACTTGGTGGCGGCGAACCTGCCGGGAATCGGGAAGTTTATTGCCGAAGTGGTTCGTATGGTTGAACTGCACTTGTATTAATCTTAGTGGGGGGCGTTCTTTATGGACGAAGCCGAGCAGGCCTATTTCAAGGAGCGGCTTATGAGGGAGCGGGAGGAACTGAGACGGCGGCTAGAAGGCGTCGACGAAACGGGGCTGGCGATGCCGCTCAGGGAATCGACCGGGGAGCTGTCGCTGTACGATAACCACCCGGCGGATGTCGCCAGCGAGCTTTTCGAGCGCTCGAAAGACCTGGCGCTGAAGGAGGATGCAGAGCTAAAGCTGAAGGCGGTCAACGACGCTCTCGCCAAGATGGAAGCAGGGCGCTACGGGAACTGCGAGGTTTGCGGCAGCCCCATTCCGCTGGCACGGCTAAAGGCGGTGCCCTACACAACGATGTGCCTGAGGTGCAAGGAGAAGCAGGAAGAGCAGGAGGAAAGGAAGCGGATCAGGCCGGTGGAGGAGACCGTTCTCCGGACCCCCTGGACCCGCCCCGAGGGCGAAAGTATAATTTACGATCAGGAGGACGCTTGGCAGGATGTGGCCCAGCACGGCCTTTCCACAGAGACCGAGGAGCTGGAGGAGGAGGACCGCAGCGCCGTGGCGGACGTCGACGAGATTCCTTATTACAAGAGCGATGGACTTTTCTACCGGGACGACCGGGTCGGGGAAGGGAGGCCTGCGGATGAACGGGTTTAGCAGCGGGATGTTTTTTTCATAAGGGGGAGGATTTTGCGGTACAAAGACGAATATTTCAGAGTTAAGCTTAGAGCAGGGTATCAAGAAAAATGATGCTTGATTTTTTTAGTGAGATCAAGGATGATTTGTCTTATATTGAAGCGCAGTTAAGGGGTGTCGTAACCGACTCCCATACAACTCTCGGTGACGCCGCCGATCATTTGTTTGCCGCCGGAGGGAAACGCCTGCGCCCGGCTTTTGCTGTTTTTAGCGCCCGTTTCGGCCGTTATGACCTACAGAAAGTGGCGCCGCTGGCGGTTGCCGTAGAGCTCATCCACATGGCTACCTTGGTTCACGATGATCTGGTTGACGGTGGGCTGATCCGGCGCGGCCGGCCCACAGTACAGGCGGTGTGGGGCAACAGGGTGGCGATATGGACAGGGGATATGCTTTTCGCACGGGCGATTGAGATCATCGCCGGCTATGCCGAGCCGGTGGTCAGCAAGAGGATCGCGGCGACCTGTATGGAGGTATGCACGGGCGAGTTTGCCCAGGCCAAGGCGTCCTTCAACCCTCATCAGAGCCTGCGCGGCTATTTGGGCCGCATCCGCAGCAAGACCGCCGTTTTGATCGCTGCGGCCTCCGAACTCGGTGCGTTGGTCTGCGGCGCCCCGCGGATTGTGAGCAAGGCGCTGGGGCAATACGGCCTGGCAGTCGGGATGGCCTTTCAGGTGGTGGACGACGTCTTAGATTTGATCGCGGACGAGCGTGTATTGGGAAAGGCTACCGGCGGGGACATCCGGGAGGGGATTGCCACGCTCCCGGTAATCTATGTTTTGCGCCGGAACGGGAAGGGCCATGACCGTTTGAAGGAGATTCTTTGCGCCCGTGAGAAGGGCGAATCGGATATCAGTGAAGCGATCAGGATAGTTGAAGAAGAGGGCGGAGTTTCATACAGCCTGGGCGTGGCGCGCCGGTTTGTGACGAAGGCGCAAAGGGCGCTCCGGGCGCTGCCGGACATCCCGAGCAGGCAGAAATTAGACGCAATCGCCGAGTTTGTTGTTGAGCGGCGGTTTTGAACCGGTTTCAGGTCTTGCCTCCCGTTAACGATAAGATGGACAGAGGGATTAAGAGTTGCCTGGCGATAAAGCGTTGCTCTATCCGGCTTTCATTAAGCTGAAAGACCGGCAGTGTTTGGTCGTTGGGGGCGGCAAGGTCGCCGCGCGCAAGGTTCAAATGCTGTTGGAGTGCGGTGCCCGCGTGCGGGTGGTCAGCCCCAAGGCCGCGGAAGAGCTTGCCGCCCGGGCTGCAGCCGGAGAGATCGAGTGGGTCAAGCGCGGCTTTCAGGAAGGTGATACCGCGGGCGCCTTTTTGGTGGTGGGCGCCACCGACGAAAGAGAGTTAAATGCCTGCGTGGCGCAGGAGTGCACCAAACGAGGGATTCTGCTCAACGTGGTCGACAAACCGGAGTTCTGCAGTTTTTACGTTCCGTCGGTCCTGCGGCGGGGAGAGTTGACGGTCGCAGTGTCCACGGGAGGGAAAAGCCCGCTCTTAGCGCGAAGGCTGAGAGAAAGGTTGGAAGAGCTTTTCCCGCCGGCGTTCGGCGAGTTTTTGGACTACCTGGGCACGGTGCGCGAGGAGGTCATCACCCGGCACCCCGGCATGAAGGAGAAGCTGCTCGAAGAGATGGTCAGCCCGGAAGTTCTGGCTTGCTTAGAAAAAAACGAGATCGACAGGGCTAAGGAGTTGGTAGAGGGTGTTCTCAATCGTTATCGGCCTCAACCACCGGACGGCACCGGTTGAGGTGCGGGAAAGGTTTGCGTTCTCGGAAAGTCAGGCCCGGGAGGTTCTAAGGGAGCTGCAGAACAAGGCCGGGGTCGATTCGGTCGTTCTTCTTTCCACCTGCAACCGAACCGAGTTTTACATGTTTCTTACGAAGGAGATAGCGCGGACGGCGGTGATCGAGGTTCTGTCCCGCAGGGCAAAACTGGAGTTTTCCGAACTAAAGCGTTATCTTTATGTCCATACCGAACGGGACTGCGTGCGCCACCTCTTCTTGGTGTCGGCAGGGCTGGACTCGATGATTGTAGGTGAGACGCAGATCCTCGGGCAGGTGAAGAGTGCTTATCAGTTAGCAAAGGAATGCGGGATGACCAACGGCTATTTCAATTCCCTTTTCCAGCATGCCCTGGCGGTCGGGAAAAGAGTGCGTACCGAGACGGAGATCGATAAGAACGCGGTCTCAGTGAGTTACGCCGCCGTTGAGTTGGCCCGGCAGACCCTGGGCAGCATCGAGGGGCGGAGTGTTTTGATCGTTGGTGCCGGTAAAATGAGCGAACTCACCGTGAAGCACCTGATGGCCAGCGGCGTGGCCGGAGTCATTGTGTCCAACCGCTCGTTCGAGCGCGCGCAGGAACTGGCGGCCCGTTTCGGGGGAGAGGCGGTCCGGTTTGACGAGCTATACCGCTGGATAGGCGAAGCGGATATAGTGATAAGCTGTACCGGCGCCTCTCACTGTGTGATTCACACCGGTGAGATGGCGCGTGTAATGGAGGAGCGCAGGGGCGCAAAGATCTTTATCATAGACATCGCCGTGCCGCGCGACGTGGAGCCTGAAGTGGGCGGACTCCCCGGGGTGGCGCTCTACGACATAGACGCATTGCAGCATGTGGTGGACGCGAATATTTCGGAGCGGCGGCGGATGGCGGAGCAGGCAAAGAAGATAATAGAAGAAGAGGTGGAGGACTTTCTCCGGAAGCGGGCCCAGCAGGCGGTGGTCCCGACCATTGTGGCGCTGAAGAAGTTGGGCGAGGAGATAAAGCAGAAGGAGCTGCGCCGGGCATTCAACCGTCTCGGTGATCTGTCGGACTACGAGCGCAAAGTGATCTCGTCGCTGGCAAACAGCATCACGAACCAGTTGTTGCACCAGCCCGTCTGCCGCTTGAAGGATCTTTCACTGACTTCCCAAGGACAGGTGTACGCCCAGGCAGTTCAGGAACTCTTTAAGTTAGAGGTTTCGGAAAAGTTGCCAACCAGGGCCGCCAAGGGAAAGAGGTAACAGATGCGCCGTATCGTGGTCGGGACGCGCGGAAGCGCGCTGGCGCTTGAGCAGACCGGTATCGTAGTGGAGGCGCTGAAACGGAAGTGGCCCAAGTACCGGTTCGAAATCGTCAAGCTGAAAACGACCGGCGACCATATCTTAGATGTCGCCTTGGCGAAAATCGGCGATAAAGGTCTTTTTACCAAGGAGTTGGAGGCCGCTCTCTTAAAGAAGGAGATAGACCTGGCCGTCCACAGCTTGAAAGACGTACCTACGGTGCTGCCGGAAGGTCTCGTCATCGGGGCGGTTTTTAGGCGGGAATATCCCGGCGATGTACTGATCTCTTCTTCGGGGGCGACGCTCGACGCCTTGCCACCCGGGACGAGGGTGGGTACATCAAGCCTGAGGCGGGAGGCCCAACTGCGCCACTACCGTCCGGACCTGCAGATCTCCCCTGTTCGCGGCAATCTCACCACCCGCCTGGAGAAGTTAAGGAGCGGCAGCTTCGATGCGCTCGTGCTGGCGTGGGCCGGGATGGCCCGCTTGGGGCTCGAAGGCTACGTGACCCAGCGGCTGCCGTACAGCCTTTGTCTGCCGGCTGTCGGTCAGGGGGCGATCGGGGTGGAGATCCGGGCTGATGACCAGGAGGTTGCCCGCATTATTGAAGGGATTGACGACGCCGACAGCAGCGCCGAGGTCTCGGCCGAGCGCGCCTTCATGAGGCGGCTTGAAGGAGGATGCCAGGTTCCGGTAGGCGCGCTGGCACGCGTCATCGATAGCGAGCTTACTATTGAAGGAATGGTATCGGACCTCGAAGGGCGGCGGCTTTTCCGCGGCCGGGAAAGCGGCCCGGTGATCGAGGCCGAAGGATTAGGAGTGCGGCTGGCCGAGAGGCTGCTCGCCATGGGGGCGGCCGAGGTTTTGCGGGCGCTCCGGGGGGAACCGTTGCGGCAATGAGTGGGAAGGTTTACTTGATAGGGGCGGGGCCCGGTGATCCGGGCCTGATTACCGTAAAAGGGATGAGGTGTTTGGCTTCTGCCGAAGTGGTGGTCTACGACCGGCTGGTAAGCCCCCGCATCTTAGGTTATGCTCCGCCGCACGCAGAGTTTATTTTTGCCGGAAAGTCTCCCGAACGGCATGCACTCCAGCAGGGGGAAATAAACGCCTTGCTTGTTGAGCGGGCGCGTGCAGGAAAGGTTGTGGCAAGGCTTAAGGGCGGCGATCCCTTCGTTTTCGGGCGGGGGGGCGAGGAGGCGGAAGCGCTCAGGGAAGCGGGGCTGGATTTTGAGGTGGTTCCGGGAGTGACCTCCGCGGTCGCCGCGCCTGCTTATGCGGGGATACCGGTCACCCACCGGGATTTCACCTCCAGCTTGGCGATCGTTACCGGAAACGAGGATCCGAATAAGCCGGGTTCGGCAATCGAATGGAACAGATTAGCCGGCTGCGGGACCTTGGTCTTTCTGATGGGGATGGCAAACCTTCCCGAGATCGCCCGGCGGCTGAAAGAAGCGGGGATGCCGGGGGAGACGCCGGCTGCGGTGATCCAGTGGGGGACGACCGCAAAACAGCGCACAGTAACAGGGAGCCTGAATGATATAAGCCGGAAGGTGGCGGCTGCCGGCCTGACCAGCCCGGCGGTGGTTGTGGTCGGGAAGGTGGCCGGGCTCCGGGAGAGGCTGGCATGGTTCGAGCAGGGGCCGCTCTTCGGGCGGCGCATCGTGGTGACGAGGTCCCGCGAGCAGGCGAGCGTTCTATCGGAAGCCATTTCCGCCTTAGGCGGCGAGGTTTTTGAGTTTCCCACCATCCGAATCGAAGCCCCGGAGGATTGGGGCGCGTTGGACGCCGCCATCAGGAGCGCAGAGAAGTACGACTGGGTCATCTTTACCTCGGTGAACGGGGTCAAGGTCTTCTTCCGGCGATTGAGGGAGTTAGGTTGTGACATCAGGGCTTTCAGCCGGGCCGCCGTGGCTGCGATCGGTCCTGGGACCAGGTCGGCGCTTGAGGAACGGGGGCTTTTGGTGGCCTACATGCCGGAGGAGTTCCGCGCCGATGCGATAGCCGCGGGACTCAGGGAACGCGCCAAGACGGGGGTGAGGGTGCTTTTGCCGCGGGCCGATATCGCGCCGGATTCGCTGCCGCGGGCGCTTGCGGAGAGCGGTTTTGCGGTGGACAACGTTACGGCCTACCGGACGGTGCCCGAGAGGCGGAACGCGGCCGTGCTGCGTGAGATGCTAAGGGCGGGCGCGGTGGACGGGGTCACCTTTACGAGTTCCTCGACGGTGAAGAATTTCGTCGCCGCGCTTGAACCCGGTGCCGGGGAGCTTCTTAAGGATGTGATGGTGGCGTCGATCGGGCCGGTGACAAGCGCCGCCGCACAGGAACTCGGGATCAAAGTAGACGTAGAGGCGCGCCGGTACACCATTGACGGGCTGGTAGAGGCCATAGTGGAGCACTTCGAAGGGATGAAGGGTGAGGGATGATGGGGTTTCCTGTAACGCGGCCGCGCCGGCTGCGGATAAATGAAAGGGTGCGGCGCCTGGTGCGCGAGACGGAGCTTGATACCGGCGACCTGATCTACCCGGTCTTTGTCACCGAGGGGAAAGGCGTAGCGGTTCCGGTTCGAGCAATGCCGGGAGTGAGCCGGTTTTCCGTCGATACCCTTTTGCGTGAACTGCAAACAGTAGTAGAATTAGGGATACCGGGGATTATCGTTTTCGGCGTGCCGGCAGAGAAGGACGAGCACGCTTCCGGGGCCTGGGCGGAAGAGGGTGTTGTCCAGCAGGCGGTGCGCGCCGTAAAGGAGTCTTTCCCGGAACTTTTGGTGATCACCGACGTGTGCCTTTGCGCCTATACCAGCCACGGCCACTGCGGCCTGGTTGAAAACGGCCGGGTACTGAACGACCCGTCATTGGAAATACTGGCGCGCACTGCCGTTTCCCACGCCCGCGCCGGGGCTGATATCGTTGCTCCCTCAGATATGATGGACGGGCGGGTTAAAGCGATCCGTGAGGCGCTCGATGCCGCCGGCTATCAGGATACGGCCATTATGGCATACAGCGCGAAGTACGCGTCCGCCTTTTACGGGCCCTTCCGGGAGGCGGCCGACTCAAGACCCCGGTTCGGGGACAGGCGGAGCTACCAGATGGATCCGGCAAACGCCAGTGAGGCCCTCCTTGAGGCGGCGCTCGACATAGAGGAAGGCGCCGACATCGTGATGGTGAAACCCGGGCTCGCTTATTTGGATGTTATTTACCGGGTGAAGGAGAGGTTTCAGCGGCCGGTTGCCGCCTATAACGTAAGCGGGGAGTACTCGCTGATCAAGGCGGCCGCGGCGCAGGG
>DTYU01000123.1 GCA_012961725.1 Desulfotomaculum sp. | reverse complement strand
GGATATGAAGAGTGAAATTTTCAAATATGATTATACCAACAACCAAAGAGACGCCAAATGATGCTGTATTGGTATCGCATGTTCTATTGCTTCGTGCAGGATTTAATGTGATGTGTATCCCACCTGCTGGAAATGCGATGGGTATCTCACAAATCTGTGACCTTGATAATGAGGCAGAGCGGGCGGCGCCGCCGGGGCGAATGAGCTTCGAGGAGTTCTTGGCCTGGTGCGACGAGGACACCTGGGCGGAGTGGGTGGACGGGGAGGTCGTGGTGTTGACGCCGGCGAATATGAGACATCAAGATATCGGTTTATTTTTGGCGGCTCTAATCAGCGAATTTGCGGTTTCTTATAAACTCGGCAAGGTGGTGGTTGCTCCTTTTTTAGTGCGTCTGCCGGAGCCTTTGTCCCGGGGGCGGGAGCCGGACATTCTTTATATAACTAATGAAAGAATATCTATCCTCAAGGAAACATACTGCGACGGGGCGCCGGACCTGATAGTTGAGGTGACTTCCCCGGAGAGCTTTGCGCGGGACAGGGGCGAAAAGTATGTGGAGTATGAGGCTGCCGGGGTACGGGAGTACTGGCTCATTGATCCCGACCGGCGGCAGGCGGAGTTCTACCGTCTCGGGCAGGGCGGGCGCTACCGGAGCATACCGCTCGATGAACGCGGTGTTTATGTTTCGGCGGTCCTGCCCGGCCTCTGGCTGAAGGTGGACTGGCTTTGGGAAGGGCCCCTGCCCTCAGTGATTACGTGCCTTAAGGAGATGGGAGTGGTTTAGGCTTTGGGGCAGGGCTTTAGGGTCCGTTCACGGTTCGAGGTTCGACGTTCAACGTTCAACGTGCAACGTTCAAGGTTGGGCTGTGGGGATGGGAGTTGGGGTCAGTCCGACGTTGGGGCGGTGGGGACGGGATTTGGGGTCCAAAAAGGTGTTAAATCTTGGGCCGTTATTACTTGAAGTGGCACATTCAGATTTGAACAGCTTATTAAGAAGAGGACGCCTACCATATCGCTATTGCTGTTATAAGTGAGATGGATTTCCTTTTGAGTTGGAACTTCAAGCACATTGTGATTAAAAGCCACATTAAATGATTGTTAATTTGTGAGCTTACGTGACCGATGGTAGCTGACGAACTGAGTAACTGGTGAAGCGGTCTCTAAGCGGAGAAGGGCCAGGCAGAACTTCTGGGATCACGGACTTGGGGAAAAGAGGGATGTACAGCGGCAAGCTAAGAACCGGGCGGAATCGAGAAGCAGGAGTTACGCTCGTTGAGGTCATCCTCGTGGTGACGATCATCGGCGTGTTGGCGGGGGTCCTGGTGCTTAGCTCGATGCGCAGTACGGCCCATTGGGAACTGGTGACCGCGGCACGGACGCTGGTGAGTGATTTGCGGGCGACGCGGGATATCGCGTTCAACACCGGAGAACAAAGCACCTTGTGGATCTACCAGCAGGGCGGACAATACAATAACGGCTTCTACATGGTTTATGACGCTGAAAGGCAGGTCTGGAAGGATGTCTACCTGCCGAAGACGGTAAGGTTTAGTCACATTAAGGGTTTTCAGAAAGTGGTTGCATCGCAGGTTTATAGGGTTAACTTCTATCCGCAAACCTCGGGCAGCGGAACAGTCACGCTTGAGAGCGCGACCGGGGAGTCACGGTATGTCAAGGTATACGGAAACACTGCGCGGGTGAGACTGTCAGAAACGCCGTAATAGGTGGCCGTTTTTAGCAGGTGGTATTTTGTTCCGGCAAAAAAGAAGGGGAAGGGCGCGATAAGGCCTGGGGTGGCCACAATGCGGGTGAGGGCGAACGAGCGGGGCTTGACGCTGCTTGAGGTCTTGGTGGCGGCGGTGGTCTTGGGGATCATCGCGGTCGGGCTTTTTACCGCCTTCGGCGTCGGCACGCGGCTGGCGGCGGGGGCGCGGGAGCAGGTAAAGGCGGTCAACTTAGCGCGGGAGAGGATGGAGGAACTGCGGGGAGTGGCTTATGGCGAACTCGAACACCACGCAACGTCCGGGGAGGCGGAGTTTGAGCCCACCGTTCCCGGATTCACCTACCGGGTTTCGGTGACCGACAGCGGTGCTAATGTAAAGACAGTGACCGTCGCTGTTTACTACACGGTAGCCGGGCCGACAAAAGAGGTCAACCTGACGATGGAGCGGGCAAAGCTGTGAGGCGTTCCCTTGACGAAAAAGGGCTTACTCTGTTAGAGGTGCTGGTAGCGGCAACGCTGATGTCGCTGATTATTGTCGGCTCGCTTCTCCTTTTTGATCAGGGGGTACGCGCTTGGTGCTGGACGGAACAGGAGGCCGAGGTGGTGGACAACCTGTGCATCGCGCTTGATAGAATGGTTTACGACGTGCGGGTGGCGAGGGAGGTTTATTTTCCGGACGAAGGCGAGACAATTGAGGTTTCAAACGGGACCGGGACGAATCCGGTGTTAGGGATCGGTGTGCCAAGTGTGGGAATGGTGTATTACGAAGTGGAATACGACGGGGGCATGGCGGAACTCGAACGAGAGGTTAATGGCGGAGCCAACCGCCCGGTAACTACCAGGATGGTTACACAGGTCTGGGTCTCCCGCCCGAGCGAGGCGCTGGTGAAGATAGAACTAAGGGGCAAGGGCGGGGTATCGGTGCGGACGGCGGCGTACGCGCGTGCTTTTTCTCCTTGATGCGGCTGATAACAAACCATGTTTATTGTCATGGAGGGAAAGAAATGCGGCGCGGAGAGCAAGGGCAGGCGCTTCTGGCGGTGCTGTTAGTGCTGGCGCTCTTGGTCATCCTTGGCACGGCGAGCCTGACTTTGGCTACATACAGCAAGCAGGCCGCGACTGGAGAACTGGCAAGGCTGCAAGCGTTATACGCCGCAAATGCCGGAGTGGAAAGGGCGATGCTGCGTGTGCGGGACGACCCGGGGGGCTCTATCGGTGAGCTCAACGGCTTGACCGGCTGTTTCAATGACGCGGGGGGGAATGAGGTTGGGGAGATTGAATATGTGAAAGTGGAGGAAACTGTTACGAGCGGAGTATACAGGGTTAGAGCAGAGGCATCCGCCGGCCGGGCAAAAAAAAACGGTCGTGGCCGAGGTGTATCGTTCGGTCGCTGGCGGCGTATACAAGGTGAGGGTTGTCTCGTGGAGTGGATAGGAGACGTGCTGTTGCAATTGCTGTTGAAGCGTGGTAAGAGGGGAGTCAATGTCTGTTAAGGTGTGTAACATAAGCCTGTGCCCAGATGCCCGGAACAGTTGGCGCCGCCGGCTCTTTTGCCAGAGAACCGCGCTTGCCGGGGTGGATCTCGGGACGCGGGAGATACGGGTAGTTAAGGTCAAGGCTGTCGGCGGGGTGCCGGAGGTGACGGCGCTCGGACGCGCGCCGACGCCGCGGGAGGCCTTTGCCGACGGCATGCGCCTCGAGAAGGTGGCGACAGCGCTCAGAGAGGCCCTCGGGCAGGCGGGGACGGAGATCACGGATGCCGTTACCGCGATCAGCGGCGAGAAGGTGATCATCCGGCAGATCAGGATGCCGCGGATGCCGGAAAGCGAGGTTCAAGCGGCGATCCGCTGGGAGGCCGAGCGGCAGATCCCCGTGCCGCTTGACGAGTTGGTGGTAGACCACGTGACACTCGGTGAGGTGGTGACGGAGGAGGCCCGGCAGCTGGAGGTCCTGCTGATCGGTGCGCCGCGCCAGACGGTGCACGAGTATTATAACCTCTTTGCGCAGGCGGGGCTCAGATTAGTGGCGGTAGAGATCGGGACCTTCGCGCTGTGGCGGCTCTTCGCCGGGAGCCAGAAGGCGCCCCCTCCGGGCGCGGTGGGGATCTTAGATATCGGTGCCAAGTCCACCCAGTTCGTGGTGATGCGTGACGGGCGGATAAAGGCTGCTCATGCGTTAGCCGTCGGGGGGAATGCGGTTACCGAGGCGCTCGCTAAGACTTATACAATAGAGTTCGCAGAGGCCGAGCGGCTGAAAGAGGGAAAGGGGGAGATCATTGCGGCGGAGGGTGAGGCTGCCGCTGCCACCGAGCCGGAAACGGCCAAGCTTGATTACGCGCTAAGGGCGGGGCTGGCGGAGTTTGTGCGGGAGGTGAGGCGCAGCCTCAGTTGGTACCAGTCGCAGCACCGGGGAGCGCCGCTTGAGCGGTTTCTCCTCTCCGGCGGCGGGGCCAAGCTCAAGGGGATCGCTCCATTTCTCACTGAAGAGTTGGGGCTGCCGGTTGAGGTCGGCGTACCAGGGGTGCGGGTGAAAGCCGGCGGGCAGCCCGCGGAGTATGACCCGGGCCTGGCGACGGTGATCGGGCTTGCGCTGAGGGAGGTGCTCGGCTGATGTACAAGATAGATCTTCTCCCACCGGAGCTTCTGCCGGAACCGCCGGCAAGGAAGCCGTTTGTGCCGAAGAGCTTCCTGGTCGGGGTCTGTATCCTTGGCCTGGTGTACATAGGTCTCACGCTTGCTCTCTACTACACCGAGGCACGGATAGAGGATAACAGGCGGGCGCTGGGCGGCCTTGATGCAAAGATCCAGGAGGTCGAAGTTTTGCAAAATGAGGCCGCTAAACTTGAGGCCAGGCTCAGTGCCTGGCAGGGTCTGCTTGCCGGCCGGCGTGAATCCACCGCACTCCTGAATACGCTGCAGGCTAGTCTGCCCGTAGAGATGTGGCTGACCCGCGTGGAGGCATTGGGGCCGTCAGAACAGGCTGCAGAGGGGAACCCACAGGAGGGGGCTGAGCGGTTGGTGATTGAGGGCGGCAGCAGGTCGCTTGCCGCGGTCGGCGTTTACGTGAATAGACTGTCCG
>DTYU01000122.1 GCA_012961725.1 Desulfotomaculum sp. | reverse complement strand
CCGCCCAACGGGCGGCAGTACCTTTTCGAGGGAGATAAAACTGACATCGATGACCGCAAAGTCTGCCTTTTGATCAAGCGCTTCCGAGGCAAGGTAACGGATGTTGGTCCTTTCCAGGAGAGCAACGCGCGGGTCACTTCTGAGTTTCCACGCAAGCTGCCCGTAACCCACATCGACAGCAAAAACACGGCGGGCCCCCGCCTGAAGGGTGCAATCGGTAAAACCCCCAGTGGCAGCCCCAACATCGAGCACCGTCAGCCCTGCCAAACTGATGCCGAACTCCCTTAGCGCGTGCGACAATTTCACACCGCCGCGTGACACATACTGAGGTTCGTCCCCCCGGACCTCAATGATATCGCCGGGAGAAACAAGCCGGCCCGGTTTCTTAGCGAGCAGGCCGTTCACGAAGACACGGCCAGAGACTACCGCCTCGCGTGCCTGCTCGCGGCTGGAAAAGCGGCCCTGCCGCACCAATACTAAATCCAACCGGCGCCGCTGCGGTCTCATCGCCCTTTCTTAGGAGCCACCCTCAGCCGGCGTCTCGACCGCCCGACAGCCTTCACTATCCCCTCGGCGGTAAGGCCGTATTTTTCCCGCAGGACTGCAGGGGCACCGTGTTCCACAAACGTATCGTTGATCCCGAGGCGCAAGAGCTCCACATCGTTCAGGCCGCGATCCATAAGGAGTTCGGCTACGGCGCTCCCGAACCCGCCGGCCAGGACCCCTTCTTCAATCGTTATCACACGCCTGGTCTCCCGGGCAAAGTGCAGCAGTAACGCCTCGTCGATAGGCTTTATGAAACGCACGTTGATGACTGCCGCTCGGGTTCCTCCGGCGGCTAATCGCTCTGAAGCCTCCAAGGCGGCGCTGACGGTGTTTCCGACCGCAAAAATGCTTACGTCTTGCCCGTCCCGCATTACAAGACCCTGGCCGAACGGAATCGGGCGCGGGTTCCTGTCCATTCCACAGCCGGTGCCGCTGCCGCGCGGGTAGCGGATTGCGCAGGGACCGTTATAAGCGAGCGCCGTCTTCAGCATGTGCTGCAGCTCGTTCTCATCCATCGGCGCCATCACGGCCATGTTCGGAACTGAGCGGAGGTAGGCGATATCAAAAACGCCCTGGTGGGTGGCCCCGTCCTCTCCCACTATGCCTCCCCGGTCCAGCGCAAAAATAACAGGCAGCTTCTGCAGGCAAACGTCGTGGATAATCTGGTCGTAGGCACGCTGCAAAAAGGTCGAATAGATGGCGACGACGGGCCGCCAGCCCGCAGCGGCCAGCCCGCCGGCCAGCGTTACCGCATGCTGTTCCGCTATCCCTACGTCAAAGAAACGGTGCGGGAAGCGCTGGGCGAATTGTCTGAGCCCGGTACCGGCAGGCATTGCCGCCGTGATGGCGACAATCCGCGGATCCTCCTCCCCCAGCCGGAGGAGCGTCTTGCCAAAAACCTCTGTGTAGGATACCCGCTCAGAACCCTTTACTTTCCCGGTTTGGACCTCAAAAGGGCCGACGCCGTGGAAAAGGTCGGGGTCTTTTTCCGCAGGCGGGTATCCCTTTCCCTTGCGGGTGACCACGTGCACCAAAACAGGACCCTTCACCGTCTTAGCCTTCTGCAGGG
>DTYU01000121.1 GCA_012961725.1 Desulfotomaculum sp. | reverse complement strand
GGGAGTTCGTCACTAACCTTAGTAAAGAGAGGCCTGACTGGAGTTTATTGAGCATGTTCCATGTAGCGAATAGCCTGAATTATAAATAACTGCCACTCGTCCATTGCCAAGATAAGCGACTGGCGATCCCATTGAATCATAACCTCCGCTGTGCGCAAGAGTTCCAGATCCCGCGCTACGAAGCGTGCCGGGCCTAAGAGCGGTGCCTGGCGTGCCACCTCCTCCGCCACCTGCCCGAGGCTGAGCCGTTCCTTCTCGATGTGCTGCCCCGCATCGGCGCGGGCCAACGTGAGCAGATTGTTCAAAAGCCGCGACAGACGCTCCGCCTCGCCCACCACATCGGCCAGGATCTCCCGGCGCGCGCCTGCGTCATCACCCAAGCGCTGGAGGAGTTCCAAGTTGCCGCGGATGGTTGTGAGCGGCGTGCGCAACTCGTGCGAGACGTCCGCGACAAAGCGGCGGTGGGAGGCATAGGCCTCTTCTCTGGACCGCTGCGCGTCTGCCAGCCGGGTCAGCATCCTATTAAAAGTGGCCGCTAATTCGCCGATCTCATCGGGCGGTCCCCGGTGGCTTACCCGGCGTGCCAAGTCCTGCGTTTCACTGATCGCTGCGGCCACTCGTGTGAGGTGTTTGACCGGCGCCATCGCCGTGCGCGCCAGGTAATAACCCAAGGCCCCTGCCGCGGCAAGGGCGATAACGCCAACCAACAGCAGCGTGTGCACCAACCTGCCCAACATGCCCCTCACCGGCTCAAGTGAGGTGCCCACCTGCAAGACACCGGTCAGGCCGTTGGTCAAGGTTATTGGGCGGTTATACAGGCGCAGCTTTTCCCCTTCTATCCCGACCGTTTGGAAAAAGGCCTCACCACTGCGCACACGGGCTAAAGTATCGGGCGCCGCCGGGAGTCTTTCCAGCGCTAGGTTCGGTGACTTCGCGAGCACCTCTCCCGAGCCGTCAAGGAGTTGCAAATAGATGCCCGGGCTGGCGAATACGCTCCGCGGAGGCAGTAACTTGCCGTGCCGCGGCGGTCCCCGGCGACTGTTCAACACCCGCGTCACTTCGTTTGCCCGGGTGATGAGTAAGTGGTCTGTGTGCCGCAACAGAAAACGGTCGAGTACGGTATACAAAAAGAGGCTGAAGAGAACGAGCGTGCAGGTCAATACGCTGGTATAGGCTAACGTTAGGCGCCAGCGCACCGAAAGCACCCGCTCACCTCATTCCTGCTCGCGGAGGACGTAACCCACCCCGCGTACGGTATGCAGCAACCGCACCTCACCCCCGGCCTCAAGCTTGGCCCGCAGGTAGCCCACGTATACTTCGAGCACGTTCGACTCGCCGCTGTAGTCGTACCCCCAGATACGGTCCATGATCATTTGCCGCGTCAGCACGCGCCGGGGATGGGCCATAAAAAGCGCGAGGAGTTCGTACTCCTTGTTGGTGAGCTCCAGAATGCGCCCGCCTCGCCGGACCTCCCGCGTGGCCGGATCCAGCGTCAGGTCGGCGAACCGCAGGACGCCGCCGGGCGCGGCAAGGCGGCGGCGCAGGAGTGCCTTCACCCGCGCCAATAGCTCCTCCAAGGCGAAGGGTTTCACCAAATAATCGTCCGCCCCGCTGTCGAAGCCCCTAACCTTGTCCGCCAATTCATCCTTCGCCGTAAGCATCAGGACAAGCGCGGCGCCTTCCTGACGCAGTCGGCGGCAGGTCTCGAAACCGTCGAGATCCGGCAGCATCAGGTCGAGGATCACCAAGTCTGGGTCGCTCTCGGCGGCGACGGCAAGCGCTTCGATGCCGCAGGCCGCCTCGCGGACGCGGTAACCGGCGTAGGTTAAGCTCCGCCGCAAGAACGCGGTTATCTTAGGGTCGTCGTCCACCACGAGGATTAAGGGCTGCACCTGTTACACCGCCCGCAATCCGGACTATATCTCACCGTTTTCTACCATCTCCTGGAGTATCTTTCGCCTGTCCAAGTTCGCCTCAAGAAAACCTTTCTGTCCATAGGCCATGTTCGCCTCCAAGACGTAATACCTGCCGTCGGTGAAGCAGATATCCAGCCCGACATCGTCAAATTTACACCGCACCGCCACTTGCCGGGCAAACGCCAGGGCCTCCTGGGGGATATCCGCGAAGGAGATCGTGGCCCCATGGGCGACGTTGCTCCGGTATTGACCGGG
>DTYU01000120.1 GCA_012961725.1 Desulfotomaculum sp. | reverse complement strand
ATTTCCGAGGGAGGAAGAGGATGTTATACGAGAGCACCAGAGGCCTGAGCGACCGGGTCGGCGCGGCGCAGGCGATCAGGGAGGGGCTGGCGCCCGACGGCGGGCTTTACGTCCCCGAGCGGATACCTGTGTTTCGTACGGAGGAGATGGCAGCCTTTGTCGAGCTGGGCTACCAGGAGCAGGCGGGACGGATTCTCAGCGAATATTTGGCGGAATTTACGCCGGAAGAGGTGGCTTACTGCACGCGGGCGGCCTACGGCGCGGGAAAATTCGCCGATCCCCGGATAGCGCCGCTTCGCGCCCTGGGCGACGGCTCTTACATCTTGGAGTTGTGGCACGGTCCGACTTATGCCTTTAAGGACATGGCGCTGCAAATGTTGCCGCACTTGCTGAGGCTCTCCGTGCAAAAGACCGGCGGGGCAGCGGAGGTGGTGGTGCTGGTGGCCACCTCCGGTGACACCGGCAAGGCTGCCCTGGAGGGATTCAAGGATGTACCGGGCACGAGCATCATCGTCTTCTTCCCGCTTGAGGGCGTGAGCGAAGTCCAAAAGAGGCAGATGGTCACCCAGGAGGGAAGCAACACCTACGTGCTTGCGGTGGCCGGTAACTTTGACGACGCCCAGGCAGGGGTGAAGGAGATCTTTGCCGACCAAGAGCTGAAGCGGCGCCTTGAGGCGCGGGGCAAGGAGTTCTCTTCGGCGAACTCCATCAACTGGGGCCGGCTGCTGCCGCAGATCGTCTATTATTTTGCTGCATACGCTGCTCTTTTGCAGAAGGGAGCGGTGCAGCCCGGCGACAAAATTAACTTTGCGGTGCCGACCGGAAACTTCGGCAACATCCTGGCCGGGTTTTACGCCCGGGAGATGGGTTTGCCGGTGAAAAAGTTCATTTTGGCGGCGAACGCGAACAACGTGCTCAGCGAGTTCGTCCGCACGGGCGTCTACGACCGGCGCCGGCCTTTTTACAGGACCGTTTGCCCGTCGATGGATATCCTTGTCTCGAGCAACCTTGAGCGGCTGCTCTTTGAGCTGACCGGCCGGGACGCGCTGCGCATCAGCGAATGGATGCAGGAACTCGAGCAAAACGGTGTATACGGCGTTGACGGCACCACCCTTGGGCGCGTGCAGGAGATTTTCTGGTCCGACTGGGCCAGCGACGCGGCGGCGCTCACCGCGATTAAGGAGACCTACTCTCGCTACGGGTATCTCCTTGATCCGCATACCGCTGTTGCCTGCGCAGTCTACGAGAGGTACCGCGACGCTGCCGGTGACGCCACCACGACGGTGGTCGTCTCCACCGCCAGTCCTTTCAAGTTCAACCGTGATGTGGCACGCGCACTGCTTGGGGAGGAGGCCGCCAGCACGCATGACGAGTTCGCCCTGCCCGAGATCTTATCTAAGTATACCGGCTGGCCGGTGCCTCCGGGACTTCAGGGGCTCGACGCAAAGCCGGTGAGACACCGGCGGGTCCTGCGGCGGGAGGAAATGA
Source organism: Desulfotomaculum sp. (assembly GCA_012961725.1). Taxonomy (GTDB): domain Bacteria; phylum Bacillota; class Desulfotomaculia; order Desulfotomaculales; family Ammonificaceae; genus DTYU01. The sequence goes on along the minus strand of DTYU01000120.1, from coordinate 3,972 downwards.
GGGACGCAGTGGCGGAGATTCTCGGGGTTTGAGAGCCGGCAGAGCCGGAGGCTTTTTTGGAGGCAGTAAACAGGATGGTTCTGGCAGAATACCGGGAGACCTGAGACTGTGGGGCCAGGGGTGCGCGTTGCTTGGCGTCGCTCTAAGTCTCTGCGTGAGGGCTGGAAGGTGCACGGAGACTTTCGGCGCCGGAAGGTGCGACGTTCCGAGCGAGCCCAAGAAGGGAGTTGATTGAATTGGCCCGTTTTCGGTGTGTGATTGGAGGTTTTTTACTGGCCTCTGTTCTTGCGGCGGCTCCCTTTGCTTCCGTGAATCCCCGTGTCGTGTTGGACGGCAGGGAGCTCTCCTTCGACGTGCCTCCCGTGATCCAGGAGGGCCGTGCCCTTGTTCCGCTGCGCGGCATCTTCGAGGCACTGGGCGCCGAGGTCCACTGGGACGGCGACACCAGGACGGTCACTGCAGTCAGGGACGGCACGGTCGTCACGCTGACGATCGGTGTGAAGACCGCGTACAAGGACTTGACCGCCATTGAGCTTGACGTTCCTGCGAAGATCGTGAACGGCAGGACGATGGTGCCCCTGCGTTTCGTCTCCGAGTCCCTGGGCGCAGGCGTGGAGTGGGACGAGGAGTCGAGAAGCGTGCTGATTGCCGCACCGGAACCTGATGAGGACCCCTTTGCCGGATGCCTGGGCGAGGAGGATGTTTTGACGTTATGGCTCTCCCCGGGGGAAAGCCGCGGCAGGGTCGTGGACAGCGAACTCGGCACCGAGACGTGGTTCTTTTTTGTCGGTCCGGCCGTAGGAGAGGCGTTACAGGTCGACGACTGCTTATACGAGTATGCCGTGCCGGATCTTGGCTGGCGGTCCCAGGCGGAGGCCCTTTTGCCCGCGGCGACCGACGTAGTGCGAAGCGGCTTACGAATTCCGGAAAGAGATGTTGGAGGCTGTGAGGGACAAGTGCGGCAGTTCTGGGTCTTTCAAGAAGGCTGAAGACATACTCAATAAGCTGAAAGAGTGTTGCGAGGGGGCAAGACAGGCCCTAAAAGACGGCGATCCCGCAGCCGCAAGAAGAAAATGCCGCAGTTGCCTCACAGGGAGCCTGGTTCAGGACTTTCACCGGGAATTGCAGCAGGCCTGCGCTGAACGTTTGGTGATACCGGAGCAGGAAGAGCCTGAGGTAGAAGACGAAGCGGAATTTGAGGCTCTTATCGACTTCGAAAAGAACTCGGGCCTCAAGGCCTTAGGAACTCTCGGTAAGCTGCCATCTGCCTTTGCAAGTGCAATTAATGCAGGCAGAGTACTTGCGGAGCAGCGAAAGAACGGGTGCTGCGCACTGTTGATGTTAAAGTATGTGCTCAGTGCAAACAGCTACGAGGAAGCGGCAGTGTATGCTTACTACTGCGTTGGGTACTGGCACCAGATATCGGGTCTTCCGGAGATTCATCCGGTCTCTATCGCGGTGGCACTTGAGCTTTCTAGAAGAGTCGGACAGATACCACAGGATAAAAAAAGATGCCGCTATCAAGGGTATAAGCGCCGTACTTCGGTCGGAGCGGTGCAAAGGCGTCCGGTGTTATTGACGGGTCGCTCTCGTATCCCGCAGTACGGCGAGGCGGTGATGAGCCGGAGGCCTGTCTGTTCTTCACGCGGGGCGTCCAGAGGGGTGCCGAGGCCGGCCTGGAGGGCGAAGGCCTTGCTGCTGATGCCGTGAAGACCGGCCACCCCGGGAGCCGCACGTTGACCATGGGCTCGTTCCTAGAAGCGTCTCTACTAGATTGCCGTGATCTCTGTCGGGGCGGGCAACAGGTACGGCCGCCCGCACCCCGAGGTCCTCGACAGGCGTGCTGCGGCGGGAGTCGAGATTTAGCGCACTGACCTCGACGGGACGGTCGTCGTCAGAAGGGACGGTGCGCAGGACGGTATCATTGCTGAGAGAGGGTCTTATTTAGGGTTAATCTGGGGGGAAGAAAGAACACCACATGAGAAGGAGGTGAAGTGGAGTGGCAAAATTCTTGATGCTCGGGAAGTATTCTGTTGAGGCGATTAAAGCGATTACCGCTGAACGCACGCAGAAGGTGGTTGCCTCCATAGAGGGGGCAGGAGGTAAGGTCGACTCAATGTTCGCACTGTTAGGTGCCTACGACCTGGTTTTCCTGATCGACTTTCCCGGGGTTCCGGAGGCGATGAAGGCCTCGGTTGATCTAACAAAGCTGACCGGTATCTCTTTTACCACTCTTCCGGCGATAAGTGTGGAAGAGTTTGATAAGCTGGTGGGTTAACCGGGGCACCTCCTCTTGAGCGCCCGGCGCGGTGTGCCGGGCTTCTCTTTGCCAATTGCCGGAGGGGGCAGCAGTCCCGCCGATCGCAGTGCGCGGACTTCCCGGCGAGGGGAAAGGCACGAAGATTTCCTGACTAATGCTTTTATCCCGGATTTTTCCCCTCCGTTTTTACGTACCTTCCCCACTCCCAGTCCCGGATCACCAACGGGTCTGCATCCGGCTTCAGTAACGACCCGCCGACGACTTCACCGATAAAGAGGACGTGGTCGCCCGCCGGATAGGTAGCGACAACCCGGCACTCGATGTTGGCCAAGCAGTCTAAAAGGACCGGCACCTTGACGCTAGCTGTAAGGCCTCTATCTTGTCGACCGTCCGGCCCGAGTGACTGCCGCAGAACCGCGCGACCTCTACCAGTTCGGCCGTGAGGACGCTCACCACGAACTCCTGGGTCGCGGATATGAACCGGTTTCAAAATTCCCGGCGCTTCAAGGTTACCGTGGTACACTGAATCCGCGTGAATACTGGTGGATCCAGGGGATGCGAACCCCCGGCCTCTTGAGAGCCGGTCAAGCGCGCGAATATTCCCGCTGAGAGATAGCGTTCGGCGCCGTCGGGAAAGACGGTGACGAGCAATTTCCCTGCGTTTTCCGGGCGTCTGGCCACCGCGAGGGCGGCATGACAGGCGGCCCCGGAAGAGATGCCCACCAGCAGCCCCTCTTTTCGGGCGAGGGAGCGCGCGGTCTCGACGGCGGCGTCAGTCGCCACCGGGATGATTTCGTCAATGAGACTCCGGTCGACGACCTCCGGGACAAAGCCGGCGCCGATTCCTTGGATGCCGTGGCTGCCTGGGGTGCCACCTGAGAGAACGGGTGACTCTGCCGGTTCCACCGCCACCGTCTTAACGCCCGGTTTGCGCTCTTTCAAGGCCCTGGCAATGCCGGTCAGCGTGCCGCCGGTGCCGATGCCGGCGACGACTATATCGACTGTGCCGCCGGTATCCTGCCAGATCTCCGGCCCGGTCGTCTGGTAGTGGCTTTCAGGGTTGGCAGGATTGGCGAACTGGTTTAGGATCACGGCACCAGGGATTTCCGCCGCAAGTTCTTTGGCCCGGCGGACCGCTCCGGGTAAGCCCTCGGCCCCTGGTGTGAGCACCACTTCTGCACCGAGCGCCTCAAGCAGCAGCCGCCGCTCTTGGCTCATAGTCTGGGGCATGGTGAGGAGGACACGCAGACCGAAGCGCAAACCGAGCCAGGCTAAAGAGATCCCCGTGTTTCCGCTTGTCGGCTCGATGATGGTGCCGCCTTCCCGGATGATCCCCTTGGTGAGGGCCTCCTTTAGCATCCATAGGGCCGCCCGGTCTTTGGCGCTGCCGCCGGGGTTAAACCATTCGCATTTGGCAGCCACCTGTGCCGGCAGGCCTGCACCAAGCTTTGTGAGCGGTACGAGCGGCGTATTGCCGATTAGCGCTGTGAGCGGGTCGTTGATTACCGTCATTCCCGACTCACCCTTTGTCAGTGCAGAAAATCGTACCTGTTACGGGCGTCCGGCAAACACTACTCACTATTCTAACGCAAGAAGTGATCGCGACGAAAGAAAAAAATTTGAGTGTTACAAAGATACCATAAGAGTCATTAACTGAGGCAAAGACCCCAACTATATGAGAGAGGCTTTGCCCGTGATTATTCTTTGAATCT
>DTYU01000119.1 GCA_012961725.1 Desulfotomaculum sp. | reverse complement strand
GAGACGGCGAAACGGTGAATTGGAGAGACGGAGAATCGGAGAAACGGGGTACCGGTGACACGGGGAGAGGGCTGAAAGGGCGACAACTGCCCGAACTGGCTGAACTGGCTGAACTGAAAGTCGCCTGGACAAAGAAAAAGGGCTGCCGTTAGCGGAAGTCAGATGCAGGATGTCAGATGCAGGACTGAGAGGGTCGGCAATAAAAGAGAAGGGGCTGCCGTTTTTGGGCAGCCCTTCTTACGGTGCGCGTGCTCAAAGAGTTTGGTTGGCCACTGCAAACACTGTTACGAATGATCTACGTCGCACTGTGCTACCGGCGGATCTTCGTTAGTATCAATGCTGTAATCCGCTGTGTACCCGTCGGCGTCGTTATCCCCGACACCGTCCCACGGGCAATCAGGGTAATCCTTTAGAAAGTGTGCATCAACGAGGTCATCGATACTGTCGGGGTATTCACTAAACTCTGCGTAGTACTGGGCGATCGCGCCATTGATCGTACGGATGTTGGCATCGCAGGCCCGGTTCCTGGCGTTGTTCTGCGTCCCGGCGTAGAGCGGAATGGCGATCGCGACCAGGATGGCGATGATGATCAGCACCACCATCAGCTCGACCAGGGTGAAGCCCTTCTGGCTCTTCAGGAGCCGGCAGAACCTATAATACATCCCTCTTCACCTCCTTTCTGTAACACTTTACTTCTTTCGCTGGGCGCGGCGATAAGCGTTTTGAGAGGTGAGAGGTGTGAGGCGGGAGGTTAGATTTGTTCGTGGGAATTCGCTTTGCGAATTCCTTCGAGAATCTCACTTCCAACCTCTCGCTTCTCACTTCTCAATTGCTCGCTTCTCACCGCGTTCCGTCCCTGTGGCACAACTGCATCTGCGCAACATGCTTTGGGGTCCCGAGCTGCATTGCCATTGGTGACGTCAGTCGCACGACACGTAACCGACCTACTATTCTGTTCGACCAGCAAGGGCAAATCTTGATTCGCGCACCATTACCTGTAAGAGCCTTAGCCGTCGGCGCGCCGCCTTTTCTGGCCCTAATCCATCGCTTTCTTCCGACTTTGTGTGACTTATTTCGACATTCCGGCGTCAAAAAAAAAATTCTTCATCATCCATTCTTTAATGCACTGAGAACCTTTAAGCTTCGAGCTTTGAGCTTTAAGCTTTCACCTTTCAGCTCTCGCTCCCCTTTCATCTTTTAATACACCGGCAACCTGATTTATCGTTCCATTTGACTTAGAACCTTGAACTTAGAACCTTAAATCACACGACGACGCGCATCACCTCCTCAAGCGAGGTGAGCCCAGCCTTTACTTTTTGCAACCCGTCGCGCCGCAGGGTCACCATTCCTTCCTCCACCGCAACCTGCTTAATTTCCCTACCTGACGCCCGCTCGAGCGTCAGTCGCTGAATCCGTTCACTCACCAGCAATAGCTCATAGATACCGATGCGGCCGCGATAACCGGTGTTGCTGCATCTAAAACAGCCCCGGGGGCGAAACACCCGCACCGACCCCTCGTCCGGTCCGCGGGGAAAATCGGGCACCGCCGCCAACTCCTTCCCCCGCAGCTCATACGGCTCCTTGCAGTACGGGCAAAGCAGCCGTGCCAGCCGCTGCGCCACCACACAAACCAAGGAAGACGCGGTCAGGAACGGCTCGATTCCCATATCACCTAAGCGCGTGATCGCGCCAGCGGCGTCGTTGGTATGGAGCGTGGAGAGGACCAGGTGGCCCGTAAGCGCAGACTCCACGGCAATGCGCGCCGTCTCTTGATCCCGGATCTCCCCGACCATGATGATGTCTGGGTCACTACGCAGGATCGAGCGCAGTCCTGCGGCAAAGGTCAGCCCGGCACGCGGGTTGATCTGCACCTGGCTCACCCCGTCGAGCCGGTACTCAACTGGGTCCTCCACGGTGATGATGTGCTTCTCGACCGAATTGAGGACGGCCAGAGTGGCATACAGCGTGGTGCTCTTGCCGCTCCCGGTCGGCCCGGTCACTAAAATAAACCCGTGTGGGAGGGACATCATCTCCCGGTACTTGGTCAGTTCCCCTGGCGGGAAGCCTAACTCCTCTAAGGTGATCAGCTTGCCGGAGCGGTCGAGCAGCCGCATTATCAGTTTCTCCCCGTGGGCAGTCGGCAGGGAAGCGACGCGCACATCAATTGTCTTTCCCTCAATGCGGAGGGTGATCCGCCCGTCCTGCGGCACCCGCCGTTCGGCTATATCCATGTTCGCCATCACTTTAAGACGTGAGACAAGCGCCGCGTGCAGCCGGCGCTGCGGGCGCATCACGTCGTGAAGCACGCCGTCAATGCGGAAGCGGACCCGCAACGCCTTTTCCAAGGGCTCGATGTGGATATCGCTTGCTCCGGCCCTCACCGCCTGGTTGAAGATGAGGGTGGCTAAATGGACCGCCGGCTTATCTTTCGCCTCCTCCGGCTCGGCGACGACCTCCTCGACTGGCTCCTCCTCTTCCGTCTGTTCTATTTCTGCACTGGCGCGGCTGAACCGCTCGATGGCCGCATTCAACTCGCTGTCGGGACAGACCACCGGCTGGATCTCCTGCCCGGTCATGATGCGCAGGTCATCAATGGCAATGATGTCGTTTGGCCGTTCCATCGCCACCACCAAGCGGCCGTTATCAAAGCCGATGGGCAGCGCCCGATAACGCCGAGCCACCTCAGGCGAGACAAGGCTCATGGCGCCAGGATCTATCTCATAGGAGTCCAGGGAGACATAAGGGACTCCGGCCTGCCGGGCGACCGCGCGGGCGATATCCTCCTCGGTGCAATAACCCCACTGGACCAATACTTGACCCAACAGGCATTTCCCGCCGTCCTTCACCGCCTGGCACTGCAATGCCTGCTCAAGCTGCTCCTGGGTGATTACCCCGGCCTTGACCAATTGCGCGCCCAAGTAGCTTGTGGCAGGCTCCGCTTTCAAGCCGCAAACACCTCTTTTCCCCTACATGGCCTGTGTTTCGTCCTTGTCTCTCCGCGCTATGCGCTCCTTCCCCGATTTCTGCACGCGGTAAAAGACAGTGGCATCAAGATCCGCCTTGATCTCGGCGGCACAGCCGCCAGCATGGCTCACCTTGATCTCATCGAGCCTGAGTGCCCGCGGTCCCTCTTCTAATGCGGCAAGTAGCAAGAGCAGGTCGTGGTACCGCCCCTCAAAAGCCATTTCAAGGGGCATCTCGATGTACCCTTCCTTATCAACCGGCTCCTCAAAGCGGACCTCAAGGAACCGCACGCCTGACGTGACTGCCATCTCCTTTATCTCCTCGATCAGTTGATCTTCTTCCGGCTGGAGAGGAATCAGTCTGTCTAAGCTCGCTTTGCGCCCTTCGAGTTCTTCTGCTTGCTGCGCAAGCCGTTTGAGCTCCGCAAGACGCACCTCGACCTCCTTAATTGCCGCGATTTCTTCGCCAATCGCCTGCCGCGTCTCCTGGTAGGCCGTTACCTGAATGTAGAGCAGAAAGAGCATCAGGCCCAAAGCAATAACCCCTAAGACAGCGGTTAGAATAGTCTGTGTGCGTTCTTGTAAAACCACTACGAGCCACCCCCTGGCGCACCAACCAACCGATAGGCCGGGGCCGGCTCCACCCTGGCCTTGACCTCAAACTCAACCAGCGGGCAGCCCTCAACCTCGCCCTCGGTGGCGAATTCGCACCTGACATCCTCCACGCCGGAGAGGTGCTCAAGCTCTCTCAGCCACAGAGCCACAAGTCCATGGCTCAGCGCCCGGCCGCGGAGAGTCAGTTCTCCCCAAACAGGACCGCGAGGCGCTTGCTCCTCCTTCTTTTTCCTTGCTTTTCCCTCGGACCGCTTCTTTTCCTCCTGTTCCCAATCGGCGTTGAAATCGGTTAGCCAGACTCCTTCCGGCAAGGAGAGACCCATCGCTTGCAGTGTCTCTCGCCAGGCAGGCGGTCTGCCTATCGCCTGGGTAGCCAATTCCTTAAGCCTTTCGACCTCCGCCTGCATACGGGCGTACTTCTGGTAGCGCGCCATCTCTACCTCAAGGGCTGCTCGCTCGGTCTCGAGTTGTCGCAGTTGTGCGTTGCTGTATACAGTGACAGCGGCTGCAGCTAAGTACAGGGCCACAAAGACACTAAGGACCGCTGCACTCCCCAAGAAGAACTGCCTGCGCCGGCGCCTGGCCTGCCGCTCGGCCTCAAGTTCTGGCGGCAAGAGACTGATTCTTACCATCTTGCTCACGCCTCCAATCCGCGCCGCGCCAAGGCAATAACCACCGCAAACTCAGCAGCCACGCGGAAAAAGTCGTTCTTCCTTACCCGACCGCTCACCGCGAGCCGGGAAAGCGGCTCAATGACAACCACCGGTATCTCGAGGCTCTCCGCCAATGCGCTCGTTAGCCCTTCAACTCTGCTCCCGCGCCCGCTAAGAACCACCTTTTCGATGTTGTCACCCTCCGTTTCGCGATAGTACTCGAGCGAGGAACGGATTTCGCCAGCAAGGGTCTCACTCCACGTAAGTAACGCATCCTGCGGCCACGGAGTTTGACCGTCTGCCATCAGGTCTGTAAGCTGGCAGCCAAGCAGACCAGCGGCCTCCTTGACCCCCACCGGGATAAGCCGTGCCAGACGCGGCACACCGCCCGCCACGATCAGGAGCTTGCTCAGCCCGCTGCCCACATCGACAAGCGTCACTCTCCTTCCCCGGTCCTCCTCCGGCAGGACCTGCAGCAACGCTAAGACAGAGACATCGATGTCGTGGGGCCTCAGCTTGGCCGTTTCAAGGGCCGACAAGAAGGCAGCCAACATCTCCCGCCGTGCCGCCACCAAGAGCACCTCAAGGAGGTTTTCCCCGTCACCGCTTATCTCACCAATCACGGCGTGGTCAAGTACCACACTGCTGATCGATATGGGCAGGTGATCCTGTGCCTGGTAGCGGATCACCTTCGCCAACTGGTTTTGGGGTACCTTAGGAAAGTTGGCAAAACGCACAAGCACACCCTGGTTCGCCACGCCTAAGACCACCTCACGGCATGAGAAGCCGCCCTCGGCCCACAGCCTTCCTAACGCCGTCCCGACCGCCTCGGGATCGTTGACCATTCCCTCGCTTACTGCGCCCTCGGGCAGGGATGCCCGCCCGAAAGCAGTCAGCGTCGGTGGTCGCGACCGGCCGGAGAGCTCCACCGCCCGGGCCTCGCCGTTATCAAGTTCCAAGCCGACCGCTCTTGAAGGTTTCGATAGAACCATCCTACCTAATCAACTCCTTCCTCACCACTCATCACTCGTTACTCATTACTCATCACTCGTTACCCATCACTCGTCTTTACGGGTCTTAAATCCGGTCCCAACTGACGATCTGCCACCCGGCGTTTACCGGCTCCAGGAAGTGCGGCGGCGTGTCGTACAGCATCCGTGGGTCGTGGCGGTAGTCCTTCAGGTACCCGCTGCGTTGGGCGCCAGATCCCGAGTAGAAGGTACCTACACCACCCCGGTACTGCTGGATGATAGAGCCCACCAAGTAGATTGTCCCCTTGACCGGCCGGTCCCAAAAATACTCGTACTCCCAGGACCAATCGAGTGCAAAGACAGCGCCGTGAATGGTGATGTTATAAGGCGCCACATCATAAGGCGGCCTGCTGAAATACGGGCTATGATGGTCGTAACTGTCATCAGGCCAATAATAGTGCAAGATGCGTACGTAGCCGTTTGCGACCAGCCCCAACATATCGTCGGTCATGCCGCCGTCAGGGTCAAAGTCCTCGTTGGCATACCGGACGCCGCCCGCCCACTCTGCCGTCCAGTAGTCATAATCCGTCGGGTCTTTGGCACACACATAGATGTTGTTCGCCGCAGCGACGGTAAGCCGGCCGTCAAGCTCGCCCGCGATGAAGACGTTGCCTTTATCAAGCTGCCATTTCTCTCTCCTGTCCTCGTCATAATCGACTGTGCCGTTGACGTAAATAACGCCGTTTGACGGCAGAGGCCTCACTTCTATGTCGCCGGCTTGGTTGCGGATTCTAAGCTGATCCCCGTCGATAAAGATGCAGGTTCTTCCTTGGTAGTAATACCCCTGGTACTGGGCCTGGGTCATCAGCTGGCTGTTTGAAGGTGGGAAGGTTAGCGGCGGTGTCTGCTGGGGCGGCCCCGCACGGTAGTCGGGATTACTCCCTGGCCACAGTTCGATGCCAATCGTGTAGGTCACCGGGCCGTGGAATATCGGCCGCCCGTAAATGTGGAGCGTATGGTTTGTATGCAGCGGCCCGTGAACCTCATCATCCGTGTACCACCAAACCTTGTGGAACTCACCGTTCCACCACACCTTCTCCTCATTCGACAGGTAGACATGTTGGCAGAACTGTCGCTTGTGAACCTGCACCTCGATGGTACGCCGGTTGGTCGGGTCGCTCGCCGGCCACCCGGTTGACCTGATCGTCACCACAGGCTCGTCCGCCGTAGGCGGATCAACCTCCAGATAGTAATACCCGTCCTGAAAGGGCGTTTCCACGCCCAAGAGCGCTTCGTCCGGACCCTTGTCGGCCTCGTCTTTTTCGTAGTATTTTGAGTCCTTGTTCAGGTGCCAGAGATACTTGTAAAGACCGGCCTCGGCGTAAGCCAAAGCCTCCTCCCCGCCGGTATAGCGGCTTCCCATCATCGCCTGGTCGCCGACCACCGAAGCCGCGGTGAACCCCACGGTGGTGATGACGGCGATCACCGCCACCACGACCGGCAGCACGATCCCCTCCTGCCCGCCGAGCACTCTCCTTAATTTCGATACACTTTTCATTTTGCACTTTGCGTTTTGCACTTTGCATTTTGGTTTTTGCATCATTCCGCCTCCCCCCTGCTGCGCACCGTCAGCGTCGCCGTGACGGAGAGCGGCTCCGTGAGCGGTGTGTCAAGATCATCCACCGAAAGCTCAACGTGCACGGCCTCCCGCGAGTTCGGCGTGACTGGGTCACCGTCCAAATCGGGGGTGCTGAAGATTTCGGTGTTGTTCACCCTGCGTAATACCGTTTCCCAATCCACCGGGTTGCCGTATGTGTACGGAAACGCATCGCCTTGGGGCTCAACCACGGCCCGCTCAAGGACAGTGCCGTTCAACCGGTAGCAGACCTTCTCCGGCTTTTCGTCACCCGCAACATCTGTGTAGACGTTAAGCTCCGTTGCCGATTGCACCTCAAGCGCGGTGCCGCCGTCAATCGCCACCCGCGCCGTGCGCACCTCTTCACTCATCTGGATGAGTAAGAGCCGCGCGTCCTGAATCACCCGCGCCTCCGCGGAGGCCCGGTTCCAGCCGCTGTAGCCGTAGTGGAAGTACTGGTATACCGGTCCGAGTACCACGACGATCAAGGCCAAGGCAACCATCAGCTCCACCAGGGAGAGGCCGCGCTCGCTGCCCAAAGCCTTCCTAATCATGTCGGTCAAGTCCCTCACCTCCTTGGGAGCATGCACTCAGTTCACCCTGCATGCTCCTCAGGACCTCAGGTGCAAGCACGCTCTTGCCTATCAAGACACAGGTTCAAGATATACCGTGTATGTGTCTATCGGCCCCGTCTCATCATACTGCTGTTCACCGGTCACCCAGAAGACGCCGTGTGCGGGACCGAAGGTCTCATAGCCGTCTGCAGTCACCTCGACGCAGTACCGACTGTACTGGTCCCCTTCCTCCGCCGGATCCGGCGGCGCGTACGGGTCATTGTCCGGCAGCAGAAATGAGACCCAGCCGGTCGGCGGGGTATCCTTTGTCTTGACATCAGAGCAGTCCCCGACCCAGACACCGCCGTGATAGGTATAGGTGTGCACGGAAATCGTAACGGCGGCGCCCACCACCGGTTCCCCGCTGTCAGCGTCCAACACCGTGACGCTCGCCGTACCCCGGGTAAGGGGGATGTTCACCGTCCGGTGCTCGTCCGGTCCGGAAAAGGTGCCGTCCCAGAGTGCGTCTTCATCTTCACTGAGCACATACTCAAGATACTTGTTGGCCCAGACCGTCAGGTCATACCGGCCTGAGTAGCCATCGCCCACCGGCCAGAGGTCGCCGAAAAGTTCACGCGGCAGCCACCCTATCATATCTGCCGTAAACCATTCCAGGATGTTGTCGGCGTACGGCTGCTCAAGGTACACGGCGCCGCCGGTGCTGATGGGCTCTCCGGTCTCTGCATCGACCAGTTGAAGCGACAGGTGGCAGGAGTACTCCGCTTCAAAGACCACCGGCATCGTGATCGCATCGACCACTTCAACCTCCTGCGCCGCCAGGTCCGGCCGGACCATCATGCCGAGGCCGCTTGCATCTGCTTCGACCGTGTAAGTGCCCGCACCAAGGATCGCGAAAAGAACCTTGCCCACGTCATCCGTCCAGTGGGTCTGCGGCGCATCAGGGCCGGCAGTCAGGTCAATACGCACGTCCTCCACCGGCTCGGGATCCGCCGCGGGGTCAGGCTTCCAGCCCCGGTAGGCCTCGGCGCGGATGTTACCGCCCGGGAAGGCCTCCTCTTCCCCCTCCATCGAACTCAGGGTGTGGATATCGGCGGTCATCGTCACCCGGCCGGTAAAGAGACCGGGAGCCGAGACCGTGACCTGTACCCGCTTGTAGTCGTACGGGATCGGGTCGTTCCCGGCCGCGTCGTCGTCACTGGTGTCCTCGACCCACCAGATGCGGGTCTCCACATTATAGGGCAGACCGTCTACCGTGACGGTGGCGGAGGGCTCAATCACACCGTCCGGGTTGCCGCCCACCAAACCGATTTTGTTATACGGCAGCCCGCGGATCTGCTCGAGGATGCTTCCCGCCAAATTTGTTGCCACAAGCCGGGCGCGGTTGGCCTGGGTGCCTTCGCTGATGTGCACCAAAAGCGGGACAAACGCCAAGAGCGCGATCGCCAGCACCGTCAGCGACACGAGCATTTCGGCGACGGTGAAACCGCGGTTCCCTCTGAGTATCTTGGCTGTTTTCTCCCGCCAGTCTCTCATCTTCCCACTTCCCTTAGGCTATAGGGACCGGGTTTTGGGTCCGTTCTAAGTTCAGGCTTGAGGGGATGCACCTTTATGGTCCGTTCGACGTTCAAGGTTAGGGCTGTGGGGATCGGGTCAGGGGTCCGTTCAACGTTTAGGCTTGTGCTGGTCCTTCCCTCTCGAACATAGAACATAGAACTTAGAACGTTAAACGTTGAACCTCGAACCGTGAACCGTGAACTGACCCTAAAGTCTCTTCCCGCAAGTTATTAGGTTCCCACCGTCGTCACCACCAAAAAGATCGGCAGATAGAGCGAAAGAATGATTACCGCTACGATACAGCCGACGAAGATGATCATCAGCGGCTCGATGACCGCAGCTAAGCCCTTCGTCATCGTCGCCACTTCCTCTTCGTAGAACTCGGCCACCCTGGTCAGGAGAAAGGGCAGCGCACCCGACTCCTCGCCAATCGCCACCATCTGGATGACCATCGGCGGGAAAAAGCCGCTCTCCTCCAGGGGCCCGGCGATGCTCTTGCCTTCTTGGATCTTCTCTGCGGCGGCCGCGGCCGCTTCGGCGACCAGGCTGTTGCCTGCCGCCGCCCCCGATGCCTCAAGCGCCTGCAGCACCGGGATGCCTCCGCCCAAGAGAGTCGCTAACGTCCGCAGAAAACGGGCGGTGGTGGCGCGGTGAAAGACCGGCCCGAACGCCGGGACGCGGAACTTCAAACGGTCCCACGCCCGGCGGCCGGAGGGGCTGTTGACGTAATACCTGATACCGAACACGATACCGGCCACGCCCAATATCCAAAAGTACCAGAAATGCCGCAGGGACTCTGAGAGCCCAACGATGATCTTTGTCGCCAGCGGCAGCTCAAGCCCCGCCGGGAAGAAGTTCACAAAGAGCGGCACGATGAAAAACATCATACCCAAGACCACCAAGGTGGCGAAAGAAAGGATCAGCACCGGGTAAAAGGTGGCCGAGCGGATGTT
>DTYU01000118.1 GCA_012961725.1 Desulfotomaculum sp. | reverse complement strand
TGGAATACATTGCGGTTTTCATAATCGGCGTAGGCATCATTAATTGAAGAGGAAGCAATCGCCAGGGAAAGCCCGATGGAAATGAAGAAGGCTTAAAAAAATGCTTGACGGCTTTCGGACGATCTATTAAACTTATTTAGGATGGCCACCTTTAAAGCGGTCCGGCGAGGCCGAAAAGGGGGAAGCAGTTTTGAAGTCATGCGCTGAAAATGAAAAAAAGGCCTGCTTGTCCTCAAGTGGCAAGGAGGCTTTTTTTATGTCCCAATCGTCTCTGCGGGGGGTCTCTTGTGAGGCTTAAAGAGAAGGCGCAGATTCTTGATGCGGACGGCATCAGGCGGGCGCTTACCCGGATGGCCCATGAAATTATAGAGAAAAACAAAGGCGTTGAAAACCTTGCGCTCATCGGAATCCGCCGGCGCGGAGTACCGCTGGCCGTTCGATTGGCACACCTGATGAAGGGGATCGAAGGCCGTGGGGTGTCAGTAGGCTCCTTAGACATAACGCTTTACCGCGACGATTTGACGCAGCTTAGCTACCAGCCGCTTGTCTACCGGACGGAGGTTGACTTTCCGGTGACGGGCAAACGGATTGTGCTGGTGGATGACGTGATCTATACCGGGCGTACCGTAAGGGCTGCCATGGATGCGCTGATGGACTTAGGCAGGCCGGCAGTGATAGAGCTGGCGGTGTTGGTGGATAGAGGCCACCGGGAGCTGCCGATCAGGGCGGATTACATCGGGAAAAACGTGCCTACCTCACAGAAGGAGGTCGTTTCGGTGTATATCAAGGAGATCGACGGCGAGGACCGCGTAGTGATCGGTGAGAAGGCGGAGTGAAAAAGCTCAAAGCTGAAGGCTGAAGAAAGTTCAAGGTGATCAGTGAGAGGGTGATGTGAAAGCCTTTGCAGAGGGAGGGGTAACTCTGCTTGAAAGGAAGCACCTTTTAGGGTTAAAAGAGCTTACCGCGGAGGAGATAGAGGTTTTGCTCGATACGACCGACGCGATGCGCGAGATAATGGGGCGCGAGATAAAGAAGGTGCCTACGTTGCGTGGGCGGGTGGTTGTCAACCTCTTTTATGAGCCGAGTACGCGCACACGCGTCTCCTTTGAGTTAGCGGCGAAGCATCTAAGCGCCGATACAGCGAGCGTGGCCGCGCAGGTCTCAAGCGTGGTTAAGGGGGAGGGGCTGCTCGACACGGCACGGACGATAGACGCGCTCGGTGCCGACGCAGTGGTGCTGCGCCACCCCTCGGCGGGAGCGGCCGTTTTTTTCAGCCGGTACACACGGGCGGCGGTGATCAACGCCGGCGACGGAATGCATGAGCATCCCACCCAGGCGCTGCTTGACCTGTATACCATTCGCGAGCACAGGGGGGAGATCGAAGGTATTACGGTGTGTTTTGTCGGTGATATCCAACACAGCCGGGTGGCGCGTTCCAACATCTGGGGGCTCACCAAACTTGGGGCCAAGGTCAGGGTTTGCGGGCCGGCGACGCTGCTCCCTCCAGGATTGGAAAGGTTTGGGGTGGAGGTGTATACACGCTTGGAGGAGGCCCTCTCCGGTGCGGACGTTGTTTACGTCCTCAGGCTGCAACGGGAGCGGTTTGCGCAGGGACTCTTACCCGGCATTGAAGAGTATGCGCGGTTTTACGGGGTGACCTCGGAGAGGCTTGCGTTGGCGAAGCCGGATGCAATTGTCATGCACCCTGGACCGCTTAACCGGGGCGTGGAGATTGCCGCCGAGGTCGCTGAGGGGCAGCGGGCGGTGGTCACGGAACAGGTGACAAACGGGGTGGCGGTGCGGATGGCATGCCTGTACCTCCTGATCCGGAGGGAGAGCGATGACAAGACTTATCATTATGGGCGGAACCGTTGTCGATCCGGTCGAAGGGCTGGTGTATCAGGCGGACGTCCTGATCGAAAACGGGAGGATCGCCGCGGTCGGTAAGGCTTTGGGTGCAGGCAGAAAGGCCCCCGTAATAGATGCAGGCGGCCTGATCGTTACGCCGGGTCTGATAGACATGCACGTACACTTGAGGGAGCCCGGTTTCGAATATAAGGAAACGGTTGCTTCAGGTACCAAGGCCGCAGTGCGGGGAGGATTTACCGCGGTCTGCGCCATGCCGAACACCAGGCCGGTGTGTGATTGCGCGGCGGTCGTTGAATGCGTGTTGCAGCGGGCGCAGGCGGCGGGCAACGCACGGGTCTACCCGGTCGGAGCGCTCACGAAAGAGAGCGCGGGACGTGAGCTTGCCGCGCTCGGCGAGATGAGGGCCGCAGGAGCCGTCGCCTTTTCGGATGACGGAAACTGGGTTGCCGACGCGCATCTGATGCGGCGGGCAATGGAATACGCTTCGATGTTAGGTGCACCGGTTATCTCCCACTGCGAGGACAAGGCCTTGAGTGCCGGCGGCGTGATGAATGAGGGGGTCACCGCAACGGTCTTCGGACTGAGAGGGATGCCAGCTGCGGCGGAGGAGGTCGCGGTGGCGCGTGATATTATCT
>DTYU01000117.1 GCA_012961725.1 Desulfotomaculum sp. | reverse complement strand
CGCACCAGCAGCCTGATCCGCCAAATAGCCGGTCAGCCGCCCCGCTACGTGCGCCCTCCCCGCGGGGAGTTAACCGGCCACTTCATCCTGGAAGCCCGCAGGCAGGGACTGAGGATTCTGCTCTGGACAATCTGTGCGGAGAGGGCCGGTGCGAAGACCCCGGAAGAGTTGGCCCGGCGCGTTACAAAGGAGACTGAAAACGGTTATATCCTCCTGCTGCACGACGGCCGGCTGGACCGCAGTCTAACCGTGCGGTCCCTGCCCCTTATTATCAGCGGGCTAAAAGAACGCGGCTTTACATTCGTGACCCTGGACGAACTGCTAAACAGCGAGGCAGGAAGCCCTGACCTTTGACGAGCCGGTCAATCAGAGCCTCAATTGAGCTTAGCTGCATTCGACCTAGCGGATGTGCAAAGTCGGGAAGAATCGAAGAGGTCAGTCTTCCTACACCCTTCTAAAATCCGGCTCCGTGGCCTGCCTCTTTAAGATCGCACCGATCCTGGTCAACTCTTCCCCTGCTACCACCACAATCTCGCGCTGCTTTGCCTGGGCCAGGAATTCCCCCTGTCTTTTTGAATTGTGAAGCTCAGAGAAGGTGGAATTGGTGATAAACACCCGTGAACAGAACCTTCCGCCGATCAGATTACTAAGCGCAGACAGTTCATCCAAGTGGCTGGTGGAGAAAGGATCCCTTCCCGCCTTACAGGAGCACAGAAGTAACTGCGACTGGTAAAGGCAAGCCACATCTATCTCCTTCCTGGCCGCTTCGGAGGGGATCTCCAAACCTATCTCGACCTCATCGAAAAGAGAATGCCCTTGCTCGTCCTTCTGCTTTACAGCCTCGCTCCACACATAGGCCTCAAGCCAGTTGCCCTTGAAGAAGTTCCAATCCTCATTTGAGCGAATCCAGAAAGTATCTTCATCCTCCTCAAGCACCCCAATATTAGCCAATTCAGCCACAAACCTATGCTCCTGCGGCGTTTCTACATCAACCGCCCTTCGGCCGCTCCCCTGCTTTTGCCTAATCCGTTCCAGTAAACTCCTTGCTGCAGACCCGCCGCGGGCTAAGATGGCAGCACCCCGGCACGCCTGTTCCCTTGAAAAGGTTAACTTTTCAAAAACCGGTTTGCGCTCCGGCTTTCGGCCGTAGGCGGTCAGGTACTCTTCGACGCTGAGCCTGAACGGTTTCGATGCCTCTTCTTCACCCAAGAGCCAGACAATCCGCCCGTTTGCGCTGTCTAAATAGAAGGCCTTCACCCCCGCGTGGCGCCGGGCAACCTCATACGCCGCTATCGCCATCACCTTGCTCCCGCAAGTGAGGTTGAAGACGAGTTCTTTATCTTTATGCCGCTGATATATCTGCTCACAGGCTTTCAGGTTTGCACCAAGATCATTTGCCTCAACCTCCATTGCTTCCTGCGGCCAGGCCAACGACTCCATTGGCGCCAAGGCCTTACGTAAAAGGGGCGCCTTATCCCGCTCGTCCCTGGAGACGATCAGTTCAACCCGGTCTGAGCTTAAGAGCAGGGTCCCGAGTAGATTCGGTGTCTGTCTCCCGCCAACGAGCAAAACCTGTACTCTTTCCATTAAAGCCTCCTCCCCACTGAAATTTCGGGGACACCATACTAAATTACTCCCACCGGAATTTCGAAGACATTATACTAAATTAGTTCCTCAGTTACAAATCGAATAGAGCGTCAGCCCCCGTAACAAACATGCCGGTACGGGCAATCCTCATAGCACTCCCCCGTACCGGGGTCGATCTCCTCGGCCACCAGGCGGGCCTTTTCATCCCGCGTTTCAATGAACCACTGGCGGAGTTCGTCGCTGATGATGTGGAGGTCCTTTTTGACGATCAGGCGGTCGCCCCGGAACTCTCCGTAAACGGTACAGCCGAGGTTGACCGGAAACTCGTAGAGCGCCTCCATCACAAGGGCGTAGCCGGTAGTGGCAAGGCGGTGGAAATCACGCAATCTATCGAACTTTAAGTCGAGCACCATCGGCTCCCAAAAGACGAAGGCGTCAGTGCTGAGATTCGGACTCAAACCTAAGAAGGAACCGTCAAGTTTTTGCTCCACCACTACTGGCAGGGCCAGGCTGACCAGGGAATCCTCGCCGATGTGAGGCTGTTTGGTGAGGATCTCCTGAAGCCGCGCCAGTACGCGCGTTTTTTCGAAGGCTGCCAGGATTTCCACCTTCGAGGCGGTGTCGGCGAATTCTTCCGGACCAAACTGGTCTTTCCAAGGGTCGAGCCGCAAAACGGGGTGGTGCTGGATCCGCTCCACGATCGCCCGGTAGTTAGTTACCCCTTCGCCGTAGATCGCCCGCTTCGCAGCCACGATTACGTCGGCGACCACCGCATGGAAGATCGTTCCCTGGAGCATCGCCAGGTTCGGCCGGCCCTTTTCCTTCTGCACCCGGCGCAGATATACGTCACGCCCGGTCGGGCAGTAGGCGTTGGCCACCTCATAGAGCGCCAGCACCACGTCCCGGTAAACAGGCTCCAGCGGCGGCTGGTGCCAGTTCCAGCCCCGCAACTCCTCGGCGATGCCGCGTTCCCGCGCCCGCGGCAGGTGGTAGCGCAGCAGGTGCTTTTTCTCTTCATCCGTAAAAAAGTAGATTATCCCACATCCCCGCAGTAGTTTCGGTATTCGCAGTCAACACAGCGTCCCCGCCGCCTCGGCACCGCCGGGAAATGCTCCCGCGCAACAAGATTTCGTACTGCGCCGATCAGCCGCCTGGTGTAAAGGCGGACGTCCGGCGTAAGCTCAATGTAGTGGGCCCGTTTGTAAGGAATAAGGTAGATGAACCCGCCGCGTACCGGCCGGCCGAACTGATCCTCTAAAAGCAGGGCGTAGGCCGCCAACTGGTACTTGTGGTTGAGCGCCACGCGGCAGGCGTTTTTGAAATCAACCGGGAAGTCGCCGCGCGGCGTCGCGACGAACATATCGAGCACCCCTTCGAGCCCGAGGCGCGGCGAATAAAAATACGTATTGAAGTGCCGCACGCCCTCAGAAAGCCCGTAAGCCCGGAGCCGGCGCCGCTCCTCCAGGCGGGCGACTGCGAAGTGCTCCTCCTTGCCGATGGACATCTTTGCTGTCACCTTTTTCTCCACGGGCGCCACGTAAGTGAAGTAGATGATCCGCGGGCAGTAAAGATATTGCTTGAGATCGCCGACTTTCAGGATCACCGCTCGCCACCCCGCAATCCAAAGGACGCCTTAATAAATCAGCGGCCCCTTGCTGCTGGCGGTCTTCTTATCCGTACTGCGCACGGCCGCCTGCTCCGGAATCGCGATTTCGAGCAAAAGCGACAAGTCCTTATCGCAGATGGGGCAGATGATGATCTTCCCCTCTTTTTCGCCCAGGACCCGGCGCAGCCGCTGGTAAAGCTCCTGGCGGCGGTTCTGGTTCAAGGGCCCGAAGAAGGCCGAGTACTGTATATGAGCAAGTCCATAATCCTTGCAGGTCTCAAAAACCTTCGTCCGGGTGCGGTCGTCCGGGATGTCGTAGACCACCAGCGTTTTCACTGACTTCCGCCTTCATCCTTTCTTCCTACCAACCGGCGATAAAAGGCTTATACCGCCCCTCACCCCGCAGAAAGCTCGCCACCCGCCGCGCCTGGCGCTGGATGATCGTCCTGAGCTTGTGCTTTTTCCCGTCATAGGCCTCCTCTGCGTCCAGACGCTCTAACACCCGACGCGCCAGTTCCCGCCTGGTATCACCGGCCAGGCGCCCTTCCTCTAACTTCACCGCTGAGCCACGCAACAGCATCCCCATGATCGCTCGGTCGACAACGCACGCGCGGAACTCCTCGGTCAGGTCCAGCACCAGGCTCGGCTTCCCGGGGCGGTCGGTATGCAAAAATCCGGCGAAGGGCTCCAAACCCGCCAGGGTAACTGCGCCCCAGACCTTGCTGTAAAGGATGCCGTAGCCGTAGTTCAGTGCCGAATTCACCGGATCCTCTGCGCCCCGGCGTTCCCGGCCCGCGAACTCTACTTTTTCCCCGAGCAGGACACCTATCCCTTCCCAGTACTCTTGGGCCGCCCGTCCCTCGATGGAAAAGATTACTCCCCGCAGCTCGTCCACCGTTGATCCGGCCAAACCCTCGAGTTCTCCGCGGATCTCCTCCATCCGCTTCAAGCGCGCCTCGAGTTCCCGGTAAAGCTCTGGATCCGCCGCGCGACGGTACTTGGCGAAGTATTTCAGCACGTTCGCCTGGTTCTTCAGCTTGCCCTCGATAAAGGCCACCGCCAGAGAGGCGCCGCGCCCGTCGGTGTAAGCCAAGATCTGCTCCCGCCGCGTCACCACCGTGCCGCTTAGTTGGGGGGAAGTCACCTTGGCGTAAGGCTTGCCGGAGGAAGTGAGGAAATTTATCTGGATGCCGTGCTCGATGCACTCCAAAATCACGTCCGAGGACAACGAGACACCGCGTGTCGCAATTGTCAGCGATGAAAGGTCCCGGAAGGGGATCTCCTGAACCACCTTGCCTTGCTCCTTGATCAACAGGCGCTCGCTTTTCTTGCCGAGACTGGTGCCGAAGTCGACTATAAAAATCTCCGCCACAGCTCACCTCATTTCCCAAGGTCAAGGGAATAGTTCGCTGTTTGCGCCTTGGTTCCTCCTGTTTTGCATGGTAAAAATTTCGGGGACACCATACTTAATTATTCGTTCCGGTCTTT